>JAIERF010000378.1 GCA_019747075.1 Pseudomonadaceae bacterium | reverse complement strand
CTGTGCTAGTCTGGCCGGCCTTTTTTCACCTCCAGCGGAGCTGTTGCATGTCCGAACTCAAACTGACCACCGACGAAACACGCGTTAGCTACGGCATTGGCCGTCAATTGGGCGACCAGTTGCGTGAGAACCCGCCACCGGGTGTGAATCTGCTGGCGATCGTTGCCGGTCTGTCCGATGCCTTCAATGGCACGCCAAGCCGTGTGAGCCAGGAAGACCTGTCGGCCAGCTTCAAGGTGATTCGTGAAGTGATGCAGGCCCAGGCCAAGGCTCAGGCCGAAGCGGCCGCCGCTGCGGGCGTAGCCTTCCTGGCGGAAAACGCCAAGAAAGCCGGTGTAACCGTGCTGGAGTCGGGTCTGCAATACGAAGTACTGACCGCTGGCGAAGGCGCCAAGCCGTCGGCTGACGACAATGTGCGTACTCACTACCACGGCACCCTGATCGACGGCACTGTGTTCGACAGCTCCTACGAGCGTGGCGAGCCGGCTGAGTTCCCGGTGAGTGGCGTGATTGCTGGTTGGGTCGAGGCCCTGCAACTGATGAACACCGGCAGCAAGTGGCGCCTGACCGTGCCGAGCGAGCTGGCTTACGGTGGCCAGGCTGCCGGCAGCATTCCGCCGCACAGCGTACTGGTGTTTGATGTGGAGTTGCTGGCCGTTTTGTAAGGGTCGGTGGCTGAGCGCCTTGGTGGGCGCTCAGCGGGCGAGGCACTCAGAAGCGGGGTGCCTCGTTATCTGCATTCGGGCGCAAGGCCCGGGCGAAGCAGAATAGAAACAAATTACGCAGCAATTCCTTGAGCACCAGTGGCTCACTGGAATTCAGGCTGGCGAGGTCCAGGTCGCCCAGTTCGCGCAGTTCCTCCAGTGCTTGTTCTTCCAGCGTTACGCAAACCGTACCGGTTTCCCGATTGAGGATGCGCAGGTAAGGGTGCGGACGGTCCAGCCAGGCGTCGATTAGATAGGTCATGGCTCATCTCCTTGGTAATGAGGTTTAGATGAGAATAATTCCTATTCAAATAATAGCAAGGATAAATTGGCTTTCGGCTGGGCAATAAAAAGCCCGCCGGACGGGCGGGCTGTTCAGATGACGTGTACTTAGTGCGTACGCGCTACGGCGAAGCGGCTGAGTTCTGCCAGGGCGTCGCGGTAAGGGCTGGCTGGCAGTACGTCGAGGCAGGCGATGGCGCGTTCGGCGAAGTCGCGGGCCAATTGCGCGGTGTAGTCGAGTGCGCCGGCAGCTTCGACGGCATTGCGGATGCTTTCGAGGTCTTCCAGGCCGCCTTTCTGAATCGCTTGGCGCACCAGGGCAGCCTGCTCAGCGGTGCCTTCGCGCATGGTGTAGATCAGCGGCAGGGTCGGCTTGCCTTCGGCCAGGTCGTCGCCGACGTTCTTGCCCAAGGTCGCGGCGTCGCCACGGTAATCGAGCAGGTCGTCGACCAGCTGGAAGGCGATGCCGAGGTGATCACCAAAGGTGCGTAGGGCTTCGGTCTGTGCCGCATCGGCGCCGGCCAGGGCGGCGGCGCTGTGGGTCGAGGCCTCGAAGAGCATGGCGGTCTTGCCGCGGATCACTTCCATGTAGGTTTCTTCGCTGGTGCTGGCGTCGCGAATCTTCGACAGTTGCAGCACTTCGCCTTCGGCGATCACGCGGGTGGCCTTGGAGAGGATGCGCATGACTTCCATGGAGCCCAGCTCGACCATCATTTCGAACGAGCGGGAATAAAGGAAGTCGCCCACCAGTACGCTCGGCGCGTTGCCCCATTGGGCGTTGGCAGTGGAGCGGCCGCGGCGCATGTCGGACATGTCGACCACGTCGTCATGCAGCAGGGTGGCGGTGTGCAGGAACTCGATGGTGGCGGCCAGCAGGCGCAGGTCGTCGCCTTCCTGGCCCAAGGCCTTGCCGCAGAGCAGGACCAGCAGCGGCCGCAGGCGTTTGCCGCCAGCGGAGATGATGTAGTCACCGATTTTTTCCACCAATGGCACGCGCGACACCAGCTGGCGACGAATGATGCCGTCGACGGCACTGAAGTCGTCCGCTACTACGCTATAAAAGGCCTGGGGTTGCATCGTCGGTGAGGGCTCCTGAGGGTTGCGCGGCATGCTAGGGGGCGGGGTGGGGGCTGTCAAGGCAAGTGCCTTGGGTGCTTGCGCAGCGTTGGCAGCTTGCGTACAATCGCGGCCCCTGAACTTCCCTGGGCATTACCTGCCTTACGCAATTGCAAGGGCGTCCTTCCGGCCCCAAGCAGCCATGCCAGCCGACGACTATTCCTATAAAGCGCTGGGTGAGCAGGATTAACGGAGCAAAATTATGTACGCAGTAATTGTTACCGGTGGCAAGCAATACAAAGTTGCCGAAGGCGAATACCTGAAAATTGAAAAGCTCGAGCTGGCCGTTGGCGAAGCCGTGAATTTCGACCGCGTTCTGTTGGTTGCCAATGGCGACGACGTGAAAATCGGCGCACCTGTTGTTGAAGGCGCCAAGGTTGTGGCTGAAGTGATTGCCCAAGGCCGTCATGACAAAGTCACCATCATCAAGTTCCGTCGTCGTAAGCACCACATGAAGCGTCAGGGCCACCGTCAGTGGTACACCGAGATCAAAATCACCGGTATTCAGGCTTAATCTTTCTCGCCTGATCCACAATTTGGAGTATTGAACTCATGGCACACAAAAAAGCTGGTGGTAGTACCCGCAACGGTCGCGACTCAGAAGCCAAACGCCTTGGCGTGAAGATGTACGGCGGCCAGATTATCAAGGCTGGTAACATCATCGTGCGTCAGCGCGGCACCCAATTCCACGCTGGTTACGGCGTTGGTATGGGTAAAGATCACACCCTGTTCGCTAAAGTCGAAGGCGTGATCAAGTTTGAAGTTAAAGGCGCCTTCGGTCGTCGTTACGTGAGCGTTGTCGCGGCTTAATCGCGAGAGTGCTGCAAAAGCCCTGTCTTGCGACGGGGCTTTTTTGTTTCTGTATCCTGTGTTCACTGTTTTATTCTGCCCGCTGTTGCGGCGGGAGGCGTAGCCCATGAAATTCGTCGATGAAGTATCGATTTTTGTAAAAGCTGGTGATGGCGGCAACGGTTGCATGAGTTTCCGCCGCGAGAAGTTCATCGAGAATGGTGGGCCGAACGGTGGTGATGGGGGGGATGGCGGCTCGGTGTACATGATCGCCGACGAGAACCTCAACACCCTGGTCGACTATCGCTATACCCGCCGCTTTGATGCCGAGCGTGGCTCCAATGGTGGCAGTACCGATTGCACGGGGCGCAAGGGTGAAGAGTTGGTGCTGCGCGTGCCGGTCGGCACTACGGTGATCGATGCCGGTACCCAGGAAGTGATTGGCGACCTGACCAAGGCTGGCCAGCGCTTGCTGGTGGCCCATGGTGGCTGGCACGGTCTGGGCAACACCCGTTTCAAATCGAGCACCAACCGCGCGCCGCGTCAAACCACGCTGGGCAAGCCGGGCGAGTCCCGCGACCTCAAGCTGGAATTGAAAGTGCTGGCGGACGTTGGTCTGTTGGGTTTGCCGAACGCGGGCAAAAGCACCTTTATTCGCTCCGTGTCGGCCGCCAAGCCGAAGGTGGCGGATTATCCGTTTACTACCCTGGTGCCGAACCTGGGTGTGGTCAGTGTTGATCGCTACAAAAGCTTCGTAGTGGCGGATATTCCGGGCTTGATCGAAGGTGCCTCCGATGGCGCCGGCCTGGGCATTCGCTTCCTCAAGCATTTGGCGCGTACCCGTTTGCTGTTGCACCTGGTCGATATGGCGCCGCTGGACATGAGCGACCCGACTGAGGCGGCAGTGACCATCGTTGATGAGCTGACCAAGTTCAGTCCGGCGTTGGCCGATCGCGATCGCTGGTTGGTGCTGAACAAGTCCGACCAGATCCTCGAAGAAGAGCAGGAGGCGCGGGTCAAGGAAATCACCGATGCTCTGGACTGGCAGGGTCCTGTGTATGTGATCTCGGCCATTGCTGGCGAGGGCACGGAAAAGCTTTGCTACGACATCATGCGTTACCTCGAGGAGCGCGCCTTGCGTCTGGCTGAAGAGCCGCAGTACGCCAAGGACCTCGCTGAGCTGGATCGGCGCATTGAAGATGAGGCGCGGGCCCAGTTGCAGGCTCTGGATGATCAGCGTGCGCTGCGGCGTACGGGGGTTAAGGCGGTCGGCACCGAGGATGACGACAGCTTCTGGGATGAAGAGGATGAGGCGGACGGCCCGGAAATTATCTACGTTCGCGACTGAGTACAACCACAACGCCGCTGATTAGCGGCGTTGTGCTGACTAACTCCAGGGTTGGCGCCGGGGTGCGTGCAATCTGCTGATCAAGGTTGGAATGACATGCGGGACAAGGTGACGGGTGCGCGGCGCTGGGTGGTGAAAATCGGCAGCGCGCTGCTGACGGCGGATGGGCGCGGGCTGGATCGTGCGGCCATGGCGGTGTGGGTCGAGCAGATGGCGGCGTTGCACGCTGCCGGTGTCGAGCTGGTGCTGGTGTCCTCTGGGGCGGTAGCGGCCGGCATGAGTCGCTTGGGTTGGTCGGTGCGGCCGAGTGCCATTCACGAGTTGCAGGCGGCTGCAGCTGTGGGGCAGATGGGCTTGGTGCAGGCCTGGGAGTCGAGTTTCGGCGAGCACGGCAAGCACACGGCGCAGATTCTGTTGACCCATGACGATCTGTCCGATCGCAAGCGCTACCTGAATGCGCGCAGCACGCTGCGCACCTTGGTGGAGTTGGGCGCCATTCCGGTGATCAACGAAAACGACACCGTGGTCACTGACGAAATCCGCTTTGGCGACAACGACACTCTGGCGGCGCTGGTGGCCAATCTGGTGGAGGCTGATCTGCTGGTCATTCTCACCGATCGCGACGGCATGTTTGATGCCGATCCGCGCAATAACCCGGATGCGCAGTTGATTTCTGAGGCGCGTGCCGATGATCCGGCCCTGGATGCTGTTGCGGGCGGCACCGGTGGTGCGCTGGGGCGTGGCGGTATGCAAACCAAGCTGCGCGCAGCACGCCTGGCGGCGCGTTCCGGGGCGCATACGGTGATCGTTGGTGGGCGCATCGAGCGCGTGCTGGATCGGCTGAAAGCGGGCGAGTTGCTCGGTACTCTGCTGTTGCCGGAGCGTGGTCCGCTGGCGGCGCGCAAACAGTGGCTGGCTGGGCATTTGCAGACGCGCGGCAGTCTGACTCTGGATGATGGTGCAGTGCAGGCGCTGCTGCGTGGGCACAAGAGCCTGTTGCCGGTGGGTGTCAAACAGGTGCAGGGTAATTTCCGTCGCGGTGAGATGGTGGTGTGCTTGGCGCCGGATGGTGCTGAGATAGCGCGTGGTCTGGCCAATTACAGTGCGGCGGAAGCGCAAAAGATCGTCGGTCAGGGTTCGGATGCCATCGAGCAGCTGCTGGGTTATGTTGATGAGCCTGAATTGATTCACCGCGACAATCTGATTCTGATCTGACTGAGAGCGAGAGGCTAACGATGCGCATTGCAAATGGATTGCTGGGCTTGTTGCTGACGCTGCCAATGCTGGCGGCGGCCGAGGAAATTGGCGAGGTTTCCACTGTCTTCAAGTGGGTGGGGCCAAATGACAAGATTGTCGTCGAGGCCTTCGATGATCCCAAGGTTGAAGGTGTGACCTGCTACCTGTCGCGCGCCAAAACAGGCGGCGTGAAAGGAGGTATCGGTTTAGCGGAGGATCGTGCTGAAGCGTCGATCGCTTGCCGTCAGGTCGGCGCCATCGCTTTCAAGGGTGAGTTGAAAGAGGGTGAGGAGGTCTTCAAGGAGCGTACATCGCTGGTGTTCAAGACTATGCAGGTGGTGCGCTTCTTTGATCGCAAGCGCAATACCCTGGTGTATTTGGTCTACAGCGACCGGGTGATCGAAGGCAGTCCGCAAAATGCGGTGACGGCCATTCCGATCCTGCCCTGGGCGGTGCGTTAGGCTGGCAGTTATGGTGCCGCTGCGAGGGTTGGCAGTGGCACTTTTCTCCAGGCAATAAAAAACCGGCCGAGGCCGGTTTTTTTAACAGCTTACATCTTAGGCAGCAGCGGCTTCGCTGAGTGCTTTGATGTGGCCGTTCAGGCGGCTCTTATGACGAGCAGCCTTGTTCTTGTGGATGATGCCTTTATCGGCCATGCGGTCGATTACCGGCACAGCCAGAACGTAGGCGGTCTGAGCTTTTTCAAGCTCTTTGGCGTCGATAGCCTTGATCACGTTCTTGATGTAAGTGCGGACCATGGAGCGCAGGCTGGCGTTATGGCTACGACGCTTCTCAGCCTGTTTTGCGCGTTTTTTGGCAGAAGGTGTATTGGCCACCGTCAAGCTCCTCGAAAAAATCTGGGGGTGATTGCAAACAAATAAGGCCGCGAATAATGCCGTTGTGATTACCCCTTGTCAAGGGTGAATGCACTTTGCTCGCCCAGGGGTTGTTCGTGTTGGGGTGATTTAATTGCTGGGCGGCCCTACACTCCGCGACTTTGGTGGGTGGTGCAGATAGATGCGGTCTGCGTGCGATCGCCCAGGCGTGTTGTTGTTCTCTCAATAGTAGAAATTTTGCCCTATGAATCTACTCAAGTCGCTGGCTGCCGTCAGCTCCATGACCATGTTGTCGCGCATCCTCGGCTTTGTCCGCGACACGCTGGTGGCGCGGGTGTTTGGTGCGGGTGCGGCGACCGACGCCTTTTTTGTTGCGTTCAAATTGCCCAATTTGCTGCGGCGTATTTTTGCCGAGGGTGCGTTCTCCCAGGCCTTTGTGCCGATTCTGGCGGAATATAAAAATCAGCAGGGCGAGGAGGCTGCGCGCACCTTTATCGCTTATGTCAGTGGTCTGCTGACCCTGGTGCTGGCGGTGGTTACGGTGCTGGGCATGTTGGCCGCGCCCTGGGTGATCTGGGCGACGGCGCCGGGCTTTGCCGATTCGGCGGAAAAGTTCGAGCTGACCACGGCACTGCTGCGGGTGACCTTCCCTTATATTTTGTTGATCTCGCTGGCGTCTCTGGCGGGGGCGATTCTCAATACCTGGAATCGCTTCGCGGTGCCGGCCTTTGTGCCGACTTTGCTGAACCTCAGCATGATCGTGTTTACCCTGTTTTTGACCCCGTATTTCGATCCGCCGGTGATGGCGCTGGCCTGGGCTGTGCTGGTCGGTGGTTTGCTGCAGCTGCTCTACCAGCTGCCGCACCTGAAGAAGATCGGCATGCTCGTGCTGCCGCGTTTGAATCTGCGTGACGCTGGCGTGTGGCGCGTGCTGCGGCAGATGGGGCCGGCCATTCTCGGGGTTTCGGCCAGTCAGTTTTCGCTGATCATCAACACCATCTTCGCCTCGTTTCTGGCGGCAGGCTCGGTGTCCTGGATGTATTACGCCGACCGCCTGATGGAGCTACCGGCCGGGGTGCTGGGTGTCGCGTTGGGCACCATTTTGCTGCCGGTCCTGGCGAAGAGCTTTGCTTCCCAGGACCCGCAGGAGTATTCGCGGCTGATGGATTGGGGTTTGCGCCTGTGCCTCCTGCTGGCATTGCCGTGCTCGCTGGCGTTGGCGGTGTTGGCGGAGCCTCTGGTAGTGACGCTGTTTCAGTACGGTGCTTTCAGTGCCAATGATGCGCTGATGACCGAGCGGGCGTTGATCGCCTACGCGGTGGGCTTGCTCGGCATTATTCTGGTCAAGGTGCTGGCGCCGGGCTTTTATGCGCGGCAGAACATCAAGACGCCGGTGCGCATTGCGCTGGTCAGCCTGCTGGCCACTCAGTTGATGAACCTGTTGTTTATCTTCGTCTGGCCGCTGGCCCATGTCGGCCTGGCGTTGTCGATCAGCCTGGCGGCCTGCCTGAATGCCGGTTTGCTGTTCTGGCAATTGCGCCGTCAGGGGCTGTATCTGCCTCAGGCGGGTTGGCTGGTGTTCAGTCTTAAGCTGCTGTTGGCGGTGCTGGTGATGGTGGGCGTGCTGTTGGGGGCTATGCATTTTCTTCCGGCTTGGGAGCAGGGCGGCATGCTGCAGCGCTGCCTGCGGCTGGGCTTGCTGGTGGCGGCTGGAGCAGGCAGTTATTTCGCCATGCTGTTCGCGCAGGGCTTCCGTCCTAGGGATTTTGCCCGGCGTTCGTTGAGTTAAAGCACGCCTGCCGCCCGGCAGACGTGCGTGCGGCGCCTGTTGTCTGGCGGCGGGTGTGCGTATAATCGACCCCTTTTTAGCCAAGAAGCGTGCTATGCAGCTGGTCCGAGGTCTTCACAACCTGCGTCCCCATCACCGGGGCTGCGTTGCCACCATCGGCAACTTCGACGGCGTACACCGTGGGCATCAGGCCATTCTGGCGCGTCTGCGCGAGCGTGCGGCGGAGCTTGGGTTGCCCAGTTGCGTGGTGATTTTTGAGCCGCAACCGCGCGAGTTCTTTGCCCCTGACACCGCGCCGGTCCGCCTGACCCGTTTGCGCGATAAGCTGGAACTGTTGGCCGCCGCTGGCGTTGATCGTGTGCTGTGTCTGGCCTTCAACCGCCGTTTGCGCGAGTTGAGCGCCGCCGAGTTCGTCAACACGGTGTTGGTCAACGGCCTGGGTGTACAGCATCTGGAAGTGGGCGACGA
>JAIERF010000393.1 GCA_019747075.1 Pseudomonadaceae bacterium | reverse complement strand
GCCCGCCTGCTGCAAACCAGCCTGGAAAACCACGGTTGGGATGGCGCCTGGTATCGCCGCGCCTACTTCGATGACGGTACGCCGCTGGGCTCAACCAGCAATGATGAATGCCGGATCGACTCCATCGCCCAGAGCTGGTCGGTGCTCTCCGGAGCCGCGCCAGATGAGCGCCGGCGCAGCGCCATGCAGGCGCTCGACCAGCATCTGGTGCGCCGCGATCTAGGTCTGATTCAGCTGTTCGAGCCACCGTTTGACACGTCCACTCTCGACCCTGGCTACATCAAGGGCTACGTGCCAGGCGTGCGCGAAAACGGTGGCCAATACACCCACGCCGGCATCTGGGCGGCCATGGCCTTTGCCGAACTGGGCGACAGTGCCAAGGCCTGGGAGCTGACGCGCATGCTTAACCCGCTCAGCCACGGCCAGAGCGCCGAGGCGGTCGAGGTGTATAAAGTCGAGCCCTATGTCATCAGTGCCGATGTCTACGCCGTGGCGCCCCATGCCGGGCGCGGGGGTTGGAGCTGGTACACCGGCTCGGCTGGCTGGATGTACCAGTTGCTGGTGGAATCCCTGCTTGGCTTGCGCTTAGAAGGTGCGCGCCTGCACCTGCGCCCGGTACTGCCCGCCGACTGGCCTGGGTTCAGCCTCGACTATCGGTTTGGCGACAGCCTCTACCAGATTCACGTGCAGCAAAGCCCTCAGGCCGACAACAACCAGAGCGTCAGCCTGGACGGCGTGCTGCAACCAACAGCGGAGGTGCAACTGCTCGACGACGGCCAGCCGCACCGAATTGATATCCACTGTGCAGCGACCTAAAGGCCGAAGAAACGCTGAGCTGTGCGGGTGTTATTCGCGCTCAGCCCAGCGGGCCTTGATCTCCAGAATGGCTGGCATCTGGCCCAAGAACAGCTCGACCAAATGCGGATCGAAGTGCTTGCCGCTCTCACGCTGGATCAACGCCAGGGTGTCTTCCAACGACCAAGCCGGTTTGTAAGGACGTACGCTGGTCAGCGCATCGAACACATCGGCAATCGCGACGATGCGTCCGGCAATGGGAATCTCCTCACCCTTGAGACCGTTGGGGTAACCACTGCCATCCCACTTTTCATGGTGGGTCAGGGCAATGCTGCGGGCCATCTGCAGCAAGCCCGAGGGATGTTCACCAATGATCTCGGCGCCAATCTGCGCATGACTGCGCATCACCACCCACTCGGCCTCGTCGAGCTTGCCGTTTTTCTGCAGGATGGCATCGGGAATGCCGATCTTGCCCACATCGTGCATGGGGGCAGCGTTGAGCAAGTCATCGGCGGCCAGTTCGCTGAAGCCGGCGGCCAGGGCCAATATCCGCGAGTAATGGCTCATGCGAATGACGTGCAGACCCGTTTCGTTGTCCTTGTATTCGGCCGCCAGGCCGAGGCGCTGGACGATTTGCAGACGCGTTTGCTTGAGCTCATCAACTCGCACCAGCGACAGGTGAGTGCGCACACGGGCGCGCACGATGGGCGAGCTGACCGGCTTGGTGATGTAGTCCACCGCCCCGACTTCAAAGCCACGGGCCTCGTCGTCGACATCGGCCAGGGCCGTGACGAAGATCACCGGCGTGGAGACCGTCATCTCATCCTGCTTAAGCCGGGTACAGACTTCGTAACCCGTCATGCCGGGCATCATCACATCGAGCAGGATTAGATCAGGCCGCTCGCGCGCCGCCATCTCCAGTGCCTTGTCGCCGTCCTTGGCAAAGAACAGGCGGTAGTCATCCTGCAGGATCTGCCGCAGCACTTGCAGGTTGGTCGGCTCGTCGTCGACCAGCAACAACTTGGGACGGCTATCGACGGCTTCGCTCATGGGGCTGTACCTCCGGGCTGCTGTTCGAGCCAGCCGAGCAACTCGGCAAGCTGAGCAGCGGCGTGCTCAAAATTGAAATCATTGACGGCCGCTTCCAGGGCTTGCGCCCGCGCCACCGGCAGTGCGGCGAGCAATTGCTGCAAGGCTTGCTCAGCCAATTCGCCATGTTGCAGGGCGATACGCGACTGCTCGATCAGCGGACGTAACTGCAGCAGTTCTACTGTGTCGACGACGGGCTTGTCCAGCGCGGCGGTAGGCCGCTCCGGCAGTTCGGCCGACAGATTGGTCAGGGCCTGTTGCAACGCAACCAGCAAGGCGTCGGGGAAGACCGGGATCGGCCCCTTGAGCACCTGCTCCAGCTGCCCGGCCAGGTGACTCAGGGGCAGCAGCGCCAGGTTGGCGGCGGCGCCACGCATACGATGGGTCAACTCGGCGGCTGCAGTTTGCTCACCGCCCTGCAGCAATGCCGTGATCTGGGCAGCCACTTGCAGGTGTTCGTCGAGGAAGCGGTGAATGGCCGCCTGCAAGGCGGTTTCGCTCCCCCATAGCTGCACGCCACGGGCCCAGTCGATGGCGCTCTCAGCCACGGCTTGCGGCAACCTTACGGGTGCTGCAGGTACTTGGGCCGCCAGGCCGGTCACCGCGGCCATCTCGGCGAGCAACTTGTCGATCTCCAGCGGCTTGGAGGCAAAACCATCCATGCCGGCCTCCCGCGCGGCACGGCGGTCCTGCTCCAGGACACTGGCCGTGAGGGCAATGATCGGGATGGGCTGCAGGCCATTGATCTGCTCATGCTTACGAATTCGCCGGGTCGCCTCCAGGCCGTCCATGCGCGGCATCTGCACGTCCATCAGCAGCAGGTCGAACTGGCCTTTGAAGTAACCGGCCAGTGCCTCTTCTCCGTCATAGGCGGTGACGACTTGGTGCCCCAGGCGAGTGAGGATCAAGCTGAGCAACTCGATGTTCTGCGGCACATCGTCGGCCGCCAGAATGCGCAATGGCGGCAGGTCGATAGCGCTGGCACTCGGCTCATGGGAAGGAGCAACACCTGCAGGCAGACGTAGCCAGACATGAAAGGTGCTGCCCTCACCCGGCTGACTTTGTACCTCGATGCGCCCGCCCATCAGCTCGGTCAGCTGACGGGCGATGGTGGTGCCCAGCCCCGTGCCGCCAAAGCGCCGACTCATCGAGGCATCGGCCTGGGCAAACGGCTCGAAGATGCGCTGCAGACGATCCGCGGCAATGCCGATACCGCTGTCACGCACGGCAAAGTGCAGTTCATCACCCTGCCCGGCCCGCACCTCCAGACGTACCCAGCCCTGTTCGGTGAACTTCACCGCGTTGCCCAGCAGGTTGGTCAGCACCTGCTGGATACGCAGCGGATCGCCTTTGAAGTGCTCACCGAGCTCGGCCGGGTAGTCCAGGTCCAGGGTCAGGCCCTTGGCCTCGGCACTCAGGCGTAGGGAGTTGCAGATTTGCTGGCACAGCTCGGGCAGGGAAAAGTCCGCACACTCCAGTTCAACCGCGCCTCGCTCCAGCTTGGCGGTATCGAGAATGCCGTTGAGCAGCCCCAGCAACGAGCGCGCGGCCTGCCGTACGGTGCTGAGGTGACGACGCTGCTGGCTGTCCAAGGAGCTGTCGAGGAGCACTTCGGTAAACCCGATGATGGCGTTCATCGGCGTGCGAATTTCATGGCTCATATTGGCCAGGAAGGTGGTCTTGGCCGCCGCTGCCTGTTCAGCCACGTCCTTGGCCTCGCGCAGGGCCCGCTCCATTTCGCGGCGCAGGCTGAGGTCAGTGGCGAATTTGATCACCTTGAACGGCTTGCCATCGGCATCGAAGATCGGGTTGTAGGACGCCTGAATCCACACTTTCCGACCACCCTTGCCCAGGCGCAGGTATTCGCCAGCATCCAGCTCGCCTCGGCCCAGGTGCGCCCAGAGCGCGGCGTAGTCTGGGCTTGCGACGTAGGCCTGCTCACAGAACATGCGGTGATGCTGACCCTGGATTTCCTCCAGTCGATAGCCCATCAGGTCGAGAAAGTTCTGGTTGGCGTCGAGGATGGTGCCCTGCAAATCGAACTCAACCACCGCCAACGCACGGCGGATGGCATTTACCGTGCTCTCGAATTCGGCGTTGCGCAGCTTGCTCTCGGTGATGTCGAGCAGTACGCCGTCGATCCACTTCGGCTCGCCGTGCTCATCGAGCACCGCGCTGCCGCTTTCCCAGATCCAGTGCTCTTGACCTTGACGGTCGACGAGGCGGTATTCGACGGTGTAATTACCATCCCGTGCAATGCCCTGCAGCACGTCGCTGGCGATGCGTTGGACATCTTCAGGGTGGAACAGCTGATTGATTGACTTGCGCCGCTGCATGAACTCATCCGCCGGCCAGCCCGTTAGCTTTTCTACAGCGTCGCTGATGAACAACATGCTCCAGTCTGTGTCCAGCAGGCAGCGGAACGACACGCCGGGGATATTGCCGATCAGTGAGCGGAACTGCTGCTCGCTCTCGCGCAAGGCCTGCTCCATCGCCTTGCGTTCGCTGATGTCACTGATAAAACCCACATACAGCGACTGCCCAGGGATATTGGCCTTGCCGATGGCCAGACGGATGGGCATGAGGCTGCCGTCCTTGCGCTGCGCGTCCACTTCGCGCCCAACACCGATAATGCGTGCCTCGCCAGTGCGGTGGTAATTGGCCAGGTAACCGTCGTGTTGTGAACGGTGTGGCTCGGGCATCAGCATGCGGATGTTCTGCCCCAGCAGCTCTGCACTGGTCCAACCAAACAACTGCTCGGCAGACTGGTTAAGGCCCACGATCTGGCCGCGCTCATCAATGGTGATAATACCGTCCACCGCGGTATTGAGGATGGCCCGCAGCCGCGACTCACTGCTCTGCATCTGCCGGTACAACTGGCGATAACGCAACAGGCCATTGGCAGCCGCGACGAAGATGGTCAGCGACACGGTGGCCACCGCCACGGCCAGGGCGATAAATACACTGTCCGCATTGCTCTGCTGATCCAACGGCTCGGCAATGCCAACAAAACGCGCCGCAGCCATGCCGGTGTAGTGCATACCGGCGATGGCCAAGCCCATAACCACCGCGCTGGCGAGAATCGCCCGGCCACCGGAAATGCGTCCACGCAGGCCGAAGCGCACCCACAGCGCCAAAATCGCCAATACCACCGCGACCAGAATGGACAAGGCAAACCAGTACGGGTCATAGCGCAGCAAAGGCGCCATCTGCATGGCGGCCATGCCGCTATAGTGCATGGCACCTATACCTGCCCCCACCAACACACCACTGGCAATCAGTTGTGTACGGCTAATACTGCGCCGCGCCAGCAGTTGCAAAGCGATCCAGGAGGCAAACAAGCTGGGCAACAGCGACAGCAGGGTCAAGCCAGGGGCGTAATCCACCCGCGCGCACAACTGGAAGGCCAGCATGCCGATGAAGTGCATCGACCAGACGCCGCCACCTAATGCCAGCGAACCGGTGAGTAGGGCCACCTGACGGTACAGCGCGTTGTCGCTCACTCGTGCCATGCCCGCCACTTGCAGGGCCATGCCTGAAGCGAAAATCGCGATCAGCAACGACAGCGCCACCAACCAAGGGTTGTAGCTGCCATAAAGGTACAAGCCGGGATCGCTGGCATCGAGAAACAGACGGGTCAGATAAGACATAAGAACTCTGGCAGGGCCCTAGAAACAGGAGCGGAACGCGTGCAGTCAGGCACATGCCATGAATATGGCACGCGGCTATTTAATCGCCATCACCACGCAAGCTCCAGTGCTATCTACCGCCTAGCCAACCGCTTCGGCGACGCCCCGGGCCGGGGCTTGACGCAGACAATAGCCGCCCGCCTGAATCTCGATGCTCTTCAATGCGGCCCGATGCTGATAACGATGCATGCCTAAATAAAAACACCCCGCGAAAGACACGCTTGCGCAGGGTGCTGGGCGTAGCCAAGTGCCGGTCTTACGGAGTGCGCGGCTCAGTAGGTCGGTAGCTGTATATCGCGAAACAGATCGTCCATCTCTGCCTTGTTGTGGCATTGCAGCGCTTTGGCCTGCATGTCGCGGGTCAGGTGTGGAGCAAATTTTTCGATGAAGTCGCACATAAATCCGCGCAAGAAGGTGCCACGACGGAAGCCGATCTTGGTCACGCTGGCCTCGAACAGCTCGCTGGCATCCAGCACCACCAGATCCGGGTCGTGCTTGGCATCGACGGCCATGGTCGCCAGGATTCCGACCCCCAGCCCCAGGCGTACATAGGTCTTGATCACGTCGGCGTCAGCGGCGGTGAACACCACTTTGGGCGACAGGCCACGGTGGTTGAAGGCTTCATCCAGTTTGGAACGCCCGGTAAAACCAAACACGTAGGTGACGATCGGGTATTCGGCCAGGGCTTCCAACGTCAACTTCGGCAACTTGGCCAGTGGATGGCCCTGGGGCACCACCACGCAACGGTTCCAGCGGTAGCACGGCATCATCACCAGATCACCAAACAGCTCCAGGGCTTCGGTGGCGATGGCAAAGTCGACGGTGCCGTCGGCCGCCATCTCGGCAATCTGCATCGGTGTGCCCTGGTGCATATGCAGGGCGACGTCGGGGTACTGCTTGATAAAAGCGCTGATCACCGGCGGCAAGGCATAGCGGGCCTGGGTGTGGGTGGTGGCAATCGACAGCGTGCCTTTCTTCTCGTTGGAGAATTCCTGGGCGATCTGCTTGATGCTCTCGACCTTGCGCAAAATCTCGCCAGCCGTGCTGATGATGCGCTCGCCAGCCGGGGTCACGCGGGTCAGGTGTTTGCCACTGCGGGCAAAGACTTCAACGCCCAGCTCGTCTTCCAGCAACCGGATCTGCTTGCTGATCCCTGGCTGGGAGGTATAGAGGCTCTGCGCCGTCGCCGAAACGTTAAGGTCGTGGTGGGCGACTTCCCAGATATAGCGCAGTTGTTGGAGCTTCATACAGGTCCCTCAAAGCAGGCGGCCGCTGAAATGGCCAGTGGTTTCATATAACCATAATAGTGATATGAACAATCAATCTAGATGATTTATCTCAAATTGCCCGCCCTTCAGCTGACCGCACGTCGCCCCGTTAAAGCTCGCCATGGCCGCGGTGTTGCAGCATCGGCACCAGATACACCGGCACTTCTGCCAGCTGGACCAGGCGTGCGGCGGTACGGCCCAATGGGGTATCCCAGGTTGCGCCGTGGCTGTGGCTACCGACCACCAGCAAGTCGACCTGCAGCTCGCGCGCCTGGGCCAGAATCACCTGCGGCGGGTCGCCCTGAATCACCCGCACGGCTTTGATCAGGGCCATGTCCTCCTGGGCGTCGCCCATCTCGTCGTAAAAACCTTCCAGCACCCGCTGCTCGATGCTGGCCATGACCGTACTCAGACCGTTGCTGCGCATGTCCTTGAGTGTGTTTTCATCGAGATAGGTCTGCAACACGGACTCGGCAAACAAGCCCATCGGCTCGACCGCATGCACCACATAAAGCGCGGCATTGAAAGACCGGGTCAGGGCCAGCGCATGCTGCAAGACATACGGTGCATACAGACCGAGATCGGTCGCATAAAGAATCGAACGAATCATCCAAGACCTCTTCTACTGCTGGCGGAAGGCCTGCAATAGAGCGTAGCAGCGCCGCGCCAAAGCGGTTTGCCGCTGGGCGCGTCGCGGGTCTGTTCTAAGCCTCTGGCAACTCGTTACTGACCCCGTGCAGAACATGGCCGGTGGCGACCACACCGCTGGCCTTCTCGCAATGACCGGCCTGGTCATCGAAAAACATGTCGGCGCCGAAGGTTTCCAGGATTGCCGACTTTTCCAGCCCACCAAGAAAGAAGGATTCATCCAGGCGGATGTCCCACTCGCGCAAGGTGCGAATCACCCGCTCATGGGCCGGCGCCGAACGCGCGGTGACCAGTGCGGTACGAATCGGACAGCTCGCTTCGGGAAACTCTTGCTGCAAGCGATTCAAGGCCGCCAGAAACGGCTTGAACGGGCCGCCAACCAGCGGCTCTCTTGCCGACTTGCGCTCATGGGCCTGAAACGCGGCGAGCCCACCCTGCTGATAGACCCGCTCGGAATCATCGGAGAACAACACCGCATCGCCGTCGAAGGCGATGCGCAACTCGCTGCTGTCCGCCCGCCGCGCCCCACCCGAGAGGATACTGGCGGCGGCAAAACCGGCCTGCAGCGCACGGCGCACGTCCTCGGCGTGGGTAGAAAGAAATAAGTGGCAGCCAAACGCGGCCAGATAAGGCTCCGGGCTGCGACCGCCGACAAAGGCCGCACGGGAAATCCCCAGGTTGTAATGCTGGATCGAGTTGAACGCGCGCAGGCCGGTATCGGCGCTATTGCGCGAAACCAGAATCACCTCGACCCGCGGCTGACCAAGGGCGCTATTGAGGCTGAGGAGTTTCTCCACCAATGGAAAGGCATCGCCCGGGCTGAGAATTTCCTCCTCGTGCTCAATCTGATACTGGCGATACGCCTCGATACCTTCGGCCTCGTAGACCCGATGGCTGTCACTCAGGTCAAACAAGGCCCGCGAGGAAATCGCCAGAACCAGTTTGTCGCTCAATCCGTTGCCCATACGCGCTCCTAGGGTCTGTTGCGACTGTCGATAAAACTCAAGGCTTGGTACAGGGCCTGAATGCGTGGCAGCTCGCAACCGGCCTGGGC
>JAIERF010000317.1 GCA_019747075.1 Pseudomonadaceae bacterium | reverse complement strand
GGGTGATGGTCGAAGTGTTTAACCCAGTCTAGCAACTGGCTTTGCCCTGCGTGGGCGGAGAAGCCGCCGAGGGTGTGTACCTGAGCACCGACGGCGATGCGTTGGTGCAGGACTTTGACGCTGCTGGCACCGTCGACGATTTGCCGACCGAGTGTGCCCTTGGCTTGAAAGCCGGGGAACACCAGGTGGCATTCCCGGCGCCAGAGGTTGTGCTTGAAGTGGTGAACGATGCGCCCGCCGGTGCACATGCCGCTGCCGGCAATAATGATGGCGCCGCTCTTGATCCGGTTGATGGCCATGGACTCTTCTGGCGACGGCGTGCAGCGCAGCACTGGCAACCAGTCTTCCAGGCGCTTGACGCCCTTGGCCTGAAGGCGCTCACGGTCGACGGTATCGAACTGCTCGTGGTAACGGGAGTAGATGGCGTTGGCGCGGATGGCCATCGGGCTGTCGAGAAACACCGCTTGCTGGGGCAGGCGTCCTTCCTGGTAGAAGCGACCCAGGTAGTAGATCAGGTCCTGGGTGCGGCCGACGGCAAAGGACGGAATCAGCACATTGCCGCCGTCACGATGGGCGGCCTGGAGGATGGCGGCCAGCTCTTCCAGGGTTTCTTCGTCGTTGCGGTGGTCGCGGTCGCCGTAGGTCGACTCCATCAACACCAGATCGGCGTCGGTGAGGATGCTCGGGTCGCGCATCAGCGGCGAGCAGGCATTGCCCAGGTCGCCGGAAAACACCAGATGGCGGTCCAAGTGGTGGTCGATGATATGCAGGTCAACGATGGCCGAGCCGAGGATGTGACCGGCGTCGTGGTAGGTGATGCGCACGCCGGGCGCCACTTCCTGGGTTTGGCCGTAGGCCAGCGGGCGACGTTGCTTAAGGGTTTGTTCGGTATCGGCCACGGTGTACAAGGGCTCAACGAAGGCTTTACCGAGGCGCGCACGCCACTTGTTCTCCCATTCGGCGTCTTTCTCCTGCAGGTTGGCAGCGTCCAGCAGCATCAACTCCATCAGGTCGCAGGTGGCCTCGGTGGCGAAGATAGGGCCGCGATAGCCGCTGGCCACCAGGCGTGGCAGCAGGCCGGTGTGGTCGATATGGGCGTGGGAAATCACCACGGCATCGAGGCTGGCGGGGTCGAAGGCGAAGGGGGCGCGATTTTGTGCTTCGTCTTCTCGGCGCCCCTGGCGCATCCCGCATTCCAGCAAAACCTTGGCGCCGTCGCGGGTTTCGATCAGGTAACAGGAGCCTGTTACTTGTTGGGTGGCGCCAAGAAAGGTCAACAGAGCCATAAATCCTCCTGAAACGCATGCAGTCGAACTACCCTACGGCCAACACCGCAATGCTGTCTTGATGCAAATCAGAAACGCCGGTAAAGCCCCATGAGTACACTGAATAACACCCGTTGACGGAGTTACCGCCCATGCAACAGATATTGCCCAGCCTTGCCGAATTGACCGCACATGCCCAGCAGGAGCCGGCGTTCGCTGCCTGGCAGGCGGGTTACGGTCCTGTTCAGCATAGTGCGCAGACGCAGGCGGCGGTGTTTCGTCTGGCCCATCAACTGGTGCAGAGCGGCCAGCAGCCTTCGCTGGCGCAGGTCTATCAGTTGCTGCAAGCGCTGGATCGCTTGAGCGTGGCCGGCCTCTGGTTGGTAGTGCACATGACTTATGCCCAGCGCGTTCGGCTGGATGGTGCGCCCATGCAGGCGGAGGATTTCAAGGCTCAGCCCGAGGGGCACACCGGCGGTGCCCTGAACATGGTGCCGGCCTATGCCGGTTACCTGGGCCTGAATGCACTCAGCGGGCAAACTCGTGGCTGGCTGATGGGCCAGGGTCACTGCGTGGCGGCGATCGAGGCGCTGAACCTGCTGACTGCCAATCAGCACCCCGAACAGGTTGCGCGCTATGCCGATGGCGAGGCGGGGATGAATCGTCTGCTGGGTGATTTCTACGGCTATGCCCAGGCCGGTGATGGCAGTCCGTCCGCGCCGCTGGGCAGTCACGTCAATCCGCATACCGCGGGTGGAATTGCCGAGGGCGGTTACCTCGGTTTTGCCGAACTGCAATATGCCCACCTTCCGCTGCCGGGCGAGACGCTGGTGGCGTTTCTTTCCGATGGTGCGGCCGAAGAGCAGCGCGGCAGTGACTGGATGCCGCGTTGGTGGCGCGCCGAGGACTGTGGCGTGGCCTTGCCAGTAATGATTGCCAATGGCCGGCGTATCGAGCAGCGCACCGAGCTGGGTACCCATGCCGGAGTTGAAGGCTTTAGTGAGCAGTTGCGCCGCTGCGGCTTTGATCCGCTGATTTTTGATGGTCGCGACCCGGCGGCGTTTGTCTGCGCCCTGTGGGAGATGGAGCAGCGCCTGGCTCACCGGCTGCAGGAAAAAAGCCACGGCATCCTCAGCTACCCGTTGCCGATGCCCTATGCGATTGCCGAAACCGTTAAGGGTTTTGGCTTCTATGGCGCCGGCAGCAATGCGGCGCATAACCTGCCATTGCCGGGCAATCCGCACCTCGATAGCGAGGCGCGAGCGCTGTTCAATCAGCATGTAGCACCTTTGTGGGTGGCGCCGGCTGAATTGGCGGCTGCACGCGAGTTGTTCGCCGCTCAACGTGGCGGCCGGGCGTTGGAGCGGGACAACCCGCTAGCCAGCCGTCATCCCGCCACACCGCAATTGCCAACCTTGCATTACCACGATAAGGACTGCTCGCCGATGGCGGCCCTGGATCGCTTCTTCGTTGAACTGGTCACCGCCAACCCAGGCCTGCGCCCGCGGGTCGGCAATCCCGATGAGCTGGCCAGTAATCGCTTGGGTGGTGTGCTGAAAGCGCTTAAGCATCGGGTCTGCGCGCCGGAAAGTGCCATGGAAGCAGTGGACGGCAAAATCATCACCGCCCTCAACGAGGAGGCGGTGGTGTCGGCGTGTTTGGCCAACCAAGGCGGCCTTAATCTGGTCGCCAGTTATGAAGCCTTCTGCGTGAAGATGCTCGGTGCGGTGCGCCAGAGCCTGATTTTCGCCCGGCAGCAGAAAGAGGCTGGGCGTCCGGCCGGTTGGCTCGGCTGGCCACTGGTGGCAACTTCGCATACTTGGGAAAACGGCAAGAACCAGCAGTCGCACCAGGACACCACCTTCTGCGAGGCGTTGCTGGGGGAAATGAGCGACATGGTGCGGGTGCTGTTCCCTGCCGATCACAACAGCGTGCTGGCGACCTTGCCGGCGATCTATCAGACCCGCGGCCAGCTGGCCTGCATGGTCATCCCCAAACGCGAGCGTGCGGCGATATTCACCCAGGCTCAGGCCGAGCAACTGGCCCGCGATGGCGCCGTGTTGGTGGAGCAGTTGAACGGTGAGGAGCCGCTGTTGCTGATGGCCTGCGGCAGTTATCAATTGGCGGAAATGCAGCGGGCGGCCGTGCGGCTGCGCACTGCCGGGTTGGCCTATCGTCTGGTCTATGTGCAGGAGCCTGGGCGTTTCCGCGCCCCGCGCGATCGCTGGGAGGCGCAAGCGCTGGCCAGTCCGGAGGTTGTCGCGCAGTTGTTTGCCCCAGCCTTGCGACGCCGGGTGCTGCTCACCCATATGCGCCCGGAGGTCGCCCGCGGTCATCTGTGGCCGTTGCTGCCCGACGCCAGCAACACGGTGGTGCTCGGTTACCGCAACCGTGGCGGCACGCTGGATGAGGCCGGCATGCAGTTTGCCAACAACGCGACTTGGGCGCATATTTTGGACGCGTGTGCCCAATTGCTGCAGGTGCCACTCAGTGGCGTGCTGTCGGCGGCGGAAATCACGGCGGTCAAAGGCGAGGGCGACCCCCGCGTCTTGCGCTGAGCAATACCGCTGCGGGGCCAGTCTCGCAGCGCATAGAACAATAAATAGGGACGGAGAGCCCAGATGCCAAAACTTACCTTGGAAATCGATTTGGACCTGTACCGCCTGCTGCAGGCGGCGGCACGCAGCAATGCCACCAGCCTGGAAGAAGAGTGCCAGCGCCGCCTGGAAGGTGGTGTGCGGCGCTCACGGCATATCGAGACGTTGCTTGCGGAGTTGCAGGCCAGCAGCGAGCAACAAAACCGCGGACAGAGCTGATTACTTCAGGCCGCAGTCGGTCTTGTTGAAGCGTTCGGTGGCCACCGGCAGGTTGCTCTTGTACACGCTGAACTGATAACGCAGCACTGCACCACGGGCCAGCAACTGGCGGTAGCCGGTGTTGCTGCACACGCTGGCCATCAGCTGATTGCGCATGCTCTGGCTGTTGGCGCGCATCTGCTTAGCGTGTTCTTCGCGCACGCTCAGGTGGTTGATCAGTTCATTGCCTTCCACCGTGTAGCCCTGATCGAGCAGGTCTTCGTTGATGGCGCGCGGGGTGCCGACGCTGCTGTCCTGGGCAACTTTTTCCAGCATCTTGGTCAGCTCGAAATCTTTCAACGAGGCGGCCTGGGCGACAGGTAATGCCAGGCAGAGGGCGAGCAAGGTAAACAAACGGGGCATGTGAATCTCCAGAAAGGGGCTGCGTCCTTTGACCGGTCAGCGTGACCGGGGTTCAGCAAGGCCGGCATATTACTCCTGCCGGGCCATGTTTGCCCGTTGCCAACGGCGTGCCCAGCGGCTGCTCTGGTAAACTGCCGGGCCATTTTTCCCTGTGCCGGGCCGTGTATGACCAGTGTGTATTTTCTTCTGCGGTGCCCGACATGAGCCATGCCGTAGCCCGCCTGCGCGCCGAACGCCTGGCCCGTAGCCTAAAACCCTTCACTGCCCGTGGTTCGCGTGAGCCCCGGTGTCCGGGTTGCCGGGTGGCGTTCAGCCATTGCCTGTGTGACCTGCGTCCGCCGGTGCCAAGCAATGCCGGCATGTGCCTGATCATGCACGACGTCGAGCCTCTGAAGCCTAGCAACACCGGTTGGTTGATTGCCGATGTGGTGGCCGATACCTCTGCCTTCGGCTGGGCGCGCACCGAGGTCGATCCGGCGTTGCCGGCGCTGTTGGCCGATCCGCAGTGGCAACCGTACCTAGTGTTTCCCGGCGAGTTTGTGGCGCCCGAGCGGGTGGTCAGTCAGGTGCAGACTGAGCCCGGCAAACGTCCGCTGTTTGTGCTGCTGGATGCCACCTGGCCGGAAGCGCGCAAGATGTTCCGCAAGAGTCCGTATCTGGACCAGTTGCCGGTACTGAGCCTGCAGCCTGAGCAGTTGTCACGCTATCGCCTGCGCCGTTCCAAGCGTGACGACCACCTGTGCACCTCCGAGGTGGCGTCGCTGTGTCTGGAGCTGGCTGGCGACCAGCGTGCGGCGCAGACCCTGGATGCCTACCTGGATGTGTTCACCAACCATTACCTGAACGCCAAACACCAGCGGCCGATTGATCTCGACGATGCCGCCCACCAGCGTTTGCGCGCTCTGCGTTAGTGGCTAACGTCCGCTTTGCGCGGCCATAGCTGGGCGATCAGCATACCGACAAACATCAGGGCGCAGCCGATATAGCCACGCAGCGCCAGGGTTTCATCGAGGAACAAGCTGCCGGCGAGGGCGGCAAACACCGCTTCCAGGGAGAAAATGATGGCCGCGTGGGAGGCAATCGCATGCTTCTGCGCGACCACCTGCAGGGTGTAGCCGATACCGCCGGCGACCGCGCCACCGTAAATAATCGCCGGGCCAGCCTGAATGATGGCGGCCAGAGTGATGGGCTCCAGAATTATGGCCAGCAGCAGACTGATCACGGCACAGATGGCGAACTGCAGGAAGGCCAGGCGCAGCGGGTCATGGCGTTTGGCGAAGAGGCCGACGACCAGCACGTGGGTGGCCCAGACGAAGGCGCCGGCCAGTTGCAGCCAGTCGCCGGAGGCCACCTGGAAGTTGTCGCCGACGCACAGCAGGAACATGCCGACCACCGCCAGAATGGCCCCCAGCCAGATGCCAATGCCGGTCTTGTGGCCGATGAACAGGCCGATCAGCGGCACGATGATCACGTACAAACCGGTGATGAAACCGGAGTTGGTGACGCTGGTAAACAGCAGGCCGACTTGTTGCAGGTTGATGCCGAGGGCCAGTACCAGGCCCATCATGGCGCCGCCGAAGAGCAAGCCGCGGTTGCTCCAGGGCTCACCTGGAATGGTCTGTTTGGTCGCGGTGTAGGCCAGCAGCGGCAACAGCACCAGGGCGGCGAGGGCGAAACGCAGGCCGGTATAGAGGAAGGGGCCGATATGGTCCATGCCCAGGCGTTGGGCGACAAACGCCGAGCCCCAGATGATCGCGGTGAGCAGCATCAGGACGTCGGCACGCAGGGCTTGGTTTTGCATAATTCAACTCGGCAGGCAAAGCGGCAGACTTTGCCGCAAAGCGCGGCGCTTGACCACCCTTGGATGGCTGGGCATGCTGGTCGCCGCTTTCCGGCCCACAACAAAAACAGGAACGTGCATGGCCGCTTACGAAATTTTGATTGCTGACGATCACCCGCTGTTTCGCAGCGCTCTGCAGCAGGCCCTGAGCCTGGGCTTGGGGCCGGATGTGCGTTTGGTAGAGGCGGCCAGCATCGCCGAGCTGGAGACCTGCCTGGCGGAAAAGGCCGATTGGGATCTGGTCCTGCTGGACCTCAACATGCCTGGCGCCTATGGCTTTTCCGGGCTGGTGCTGCTGCGCGGGCAATACCCGCAAATTCCCGTGGTGATGGTGTCGGCCCAGGAAGAACCAGCGGTGATCGTGCGCGCCCGCGAGTTCGGCGCCAGCGGCTTTATTCCCAAATCGAGCCCACTGGAAAGCATCCAGCAGGGCGTGCGCGCAGTACTCGATGGTGATGTCTGGTGGCCGGCGCAGACGCTGGCCGCGGTGGCGCTGTCTGCCGAGGCTAAGGCCGCCAGTGCCGGTTTGGCCAGTCTGACGCCGCAGCAGTTCAGGGTGCTGACCATGGTCTGCGATGGTCTGCTGAACAAGCAGATCGCCTACCAGTTGAATGTCTCCGAAGCCACCATCAAGGCCCATGTCACGGCGATCTTCCGCAAGCTCGGGGTGCGTACGCGGACTCAGGCGGCGTTGCTGTTGCAGCAGCTGGAATCAATCGCCGACAGCTGATTTCACGTTTTTTTAACTGGCAGGCGCCTAGCCTGTCGGCCTTTCTCATTGTGGTTGTAGTGCTCATGTCGCCATTCAAAGGCCAGACCGGTCTGAAACGTATCCTCAATGCTGGCGGTTATTCGCTGGCCGGCCTGCAGGCGGCCTTCAGCGGCGAAGCGGCTTTCCGCCAGCTGGTGTTGCTCAACGTGGTGCTGATTCCGCTGGCCTTCTTCTTTGATGTCAGTCGCGGCGAACGGGCAGTGATGATTGCTGCCTGCCTGCTGGCACTGATCGTCGAGTTACTCAACTCGGCCATCGAAGCAGCCATTGACCGTATCTCCCTGGACCTGCACCCCTTGTCGAAAAACGCCAAGGACATGGGCAGTGCTGCTCAGTTTGTTGCCTTGAGCCTGATTGGCAGCGTGTGGGCAGTGATTCTGCTGGGCTAGAACACGATCGAACTCAGTTCGATCTCGTCACTGCGCTGCACCCCGGCGGTCAGTGCCTGGCATTGACGGAGAAACTCGCGCATCGCCGAGCTCTGGAACTTCTGTTTGTGCCAGATGAAGTAGAACTGTCGGCTCAGGTCCAGCTCTGGGGTCTCCAGGGCCACCAGGCTGCCGCGGCGGAAGGCGTCGCGCAGCGCCAGGCGTGAGATGCAGCCAATCCCCAAGCCAGACTCCACCGCGCGTTTGATCGCTTCGGTGTGTTCCAGCTCCAGGCGGATGTTCAGTGGTTGCGGATGATGGCGCATGGCCTGGTCGAAGGTCAGGCGGGTGCCGGAGCCCTGTTCGCGCAGAATCCACGCCTCGCGGGTCAGCTCCTGCAGGCTGGCCTGGCCGCGGCTGGCGAGCGGATGGCCGGGCGCGCAGAACACCACCAACTGATCCTCAACCCAGGGCTGCACCTCGATATCTGCGTGTTGGCATTCGCCTTCGATCAGACCCAGGTCAATTTCGTACTGGGCCACCTGCTGTACAATGTGCGCCGTGTTTTGCACATGCAGGCTGACTCGGCATTCCGGGTGGCGCTGCATAAATGCACCGATCAGCAGGGTGGCCAGGTAGTTGCCGACGGTGAGGGTGGCACCGACGGCCAGGGAGCCGAAACCGCTTTTGCCGTTTAGCAGGTCTTCCACCGCCTTGGCCTGATCGAGCAGGGCCACGGCCTGGGGCAGTAGCTGCTGGCCGAGGGAGTTGAGGGTCAGGCGCTTACCGGCGCGATCGAACAACTGGCAGCCGGATTGGCGCTCCAGTTCGCTTAGCGAACTGCTGGCGGCGGATTGCGAGAGGGCCAGGGTTTCCGCGGCGCGGCTGACACTTTGTTGCTGCGCGGCGCAGACGAATACCTGGAGTTGCCTGAGAGTAAATCGCATATCTATATAACCGATATTCCATATCTTGATAAT
>JAIERF010000003.1 GCA_019747075.1 Pseudomonadaceae bacterium | reverse complement strand
GAGAGGGAGCAACCGACACTAAAAATGGCGGCATAAAAAACACGGCTGTCGCGACAACTACCTTGCAAAACGCCGCCTTCTTGACGTGACAACTCCGCCACGGACAGGTTTTGCGGCGGCAGTAATTTGTTGATAAGGGCAGCTTTACGCTCAGGTGAATAGCTCGACATGACAGCTCTCTTTGACGCCCCCGATCTATCGTTTTGATAAATCAACTGAGGCGACAACTAGCCTGACACCGGGGGGTTGGATACGGTGAAGCCGCGAAAGCTTTCCGGCAGCAGTCGCGAATCGCCATACTGCACGACAGGCGTGACCGGGAAAACATCACCCACTTTGATCTCAGTGTCCAGGAAGCGGGTCTTTACGGCGCCGCCGAGCTTGGAGTAGTTGCCCTCGGCCTGGCCGAGGTTGTTGTAGGGCATGACGTCGACCGAGCCACCGGCGCCTGAGCGGCCGTCGCCCGAATCGAGCTTGATTCCAAGCATGGCGAAAGCGTCAACGCCGAAGCCAACGGTACCCTGTGTGAAGCCCGACTCGAAGCGGCCTATGACTCCGTGGGCCCATTCTTCCGAGTAGCCGTTTCCAGTACCGCTGGACTGGCCTTTGCGAAAATCACGGTTGAAGTAGAAATTTCGATTGAGGATGCTCAGGCTGCTGCCTTCGATGAATCCCTCGGCTTTTTCCTCGGCGGCCATTGCAGCCTGCCCAGCGCTGACGCTCAAGGCGATCAGAGAAAGTCCCAACAGGGCCTTGTTGTTCATAAAACGCTCCTGATGTTATTGGCAATTTTTTCATTGTGAGGTTATGTATATGCCGAAGCGCGCCGGGCATAACCGGGCGCGCTTCCGACATACTTCCACATGCCAAATAACGCCAGGGTGACTTGAAAATTACTTTTCGGTCAGCAACGCGTCATCAATACTCAATTCTGATTCCTGCAGTTCGTTCCTGATGCGCGGTACTCCAGAATATTCAAGTTTCCGCTAGAGTCCTCGTAGGTCATTTGCGCAGGCATCACGTCGCAGTTGCCATTGATCGACGTGAGGTGAATGACCTTGGCGATGTCGAGCTTCATGCCGTAGCGGTAGTGAGTGACCTCCGGCGGGTTCTTGTCTTGGGCGCTAGCGTATTCGTGCATGGATTGCTCGTTGGCCTGGATCATCTTGCCGTACAGGCGATCAGAGCCGCCCTCAGCCATGGCCAAAGAGGATGCGGTGAGAATCATCAGAGCGGTAATAGCTTTAAGCGCTTTCATATTTCATCACTCCGTTAGGGGATAATGAAAATATAAGCTGGGTAAGCTGTCACAGACGTGAAGCCAAAATTACATCGATGTAAGCGCAATTCCAAATAGCAACTCAGGCCAACCACCATGAGTCTCAAATTCAATTTTCCAGTTGGCCTAAGTTACAAAGGGTGGCGATTTATGAAGATAGGTCTTTGGCTTTCCCTTGCCGTCGCATCAGCCAATAGGCGGCAGGCAACACCAACATGGACAGCAGTGGTGCTGTGATCATGCCGCCAACCATGGGCGCTGCGATGCGCTTCATCACCTCTGAGCCCGCTCCACCGCCCCAGAGAATAGGCAGCAGGCCGGCGATGATCACGGCGACGGTCATCACCTTAGGCCTGACGCGCAGGACAGCACCTTCGCGGATCGCCTCAAGCAGGGCTGGATCGTCGCTGCGGCCAACATCCACGCGAGCATGCCAGGCGTTCTTCAGGTAGAGCAGCATGATCACCCCAAACTCCGCCGATACTCCCGCCAAGGCGATAAAGCCGACCCCAGTGGCAACCGACAGGTTGAAGCCGAACCAGTAGAGCAACCAGACACCGCCTGACAGGGCGAAGGGTAGTGTGGCCATGATCAACAGGGCCTCGCTGAAACGGCTGAATGTCAGGTAGAGCAGCACGAAGATGATCAGCAAGGTCGCCGGCACGACCCAAGTCAGGCGTGCATTGGCGCGCTCTAGGAATTCAAATTGACCGGAGTAGGAGACTGTCACCCCCGCAACCAGTGGCACACCATTCGTGACACGCTCCTGCAGTTCTCGCACAGTCGATGCCAGATCGCGACCGCGGACATCGACATAGACCCAGCCCGAGAGACGCCCGTTCTCGCTGCGCAACATCGGTGGTCCTTCTGTCAGGCTGATCTGGGCGACGGTTCCTAGTGTAATTTGCTGTCCCGCCGCGGTCAGAATCGGTAGCCGCCGCAAAGCCTCAGGGCTGTTCCGCCACTCCCGGGGATAGCGCAGGCTGATCGGGAAGCGGGCCAGCCCCTCGACCGTTTCACCAATATTGCTACCGCCTATAGCGCCCGATACAACCGCCTGCACGTCGGCGATGCTCAGGCCATAGCGTGCTGCGGCCAGGCGATTGATCTGGATATCCACATAACGCCCACCGGTGAGGCGCTCCGCAAGTGCCGAGCTCACGCCAGGTACCTCCTTGGCCACGGCCTCAATGTCACGCGTTATGCGCTCAATCTCGGTCAGCGAGGTTCCGGAAACTTTCACCCCGATGGGACTCTTGATCCCCGTGGCCAGCATGTCGATGCGGTTGCGGATCGGTGGAACCCAGATATTGGAGAGACCAGGTACTTTTACCGCCTGATCCAACTCATCGATGAGCTTTTCTGGTGTCATCCCTGGACGCCACTGATCGCGGGGTTTGAATTGCACCGTGGTCTCGAACATTTCCAGCGGCGCTGGGTCGGTGGCCGTTTCCGCTCGACCGGCCTTGCCGAACACTCGCGCTACTTCCGGCACGGTGAGGATCATGCGGTTTGTCTGCTGCAGCAGCTGACTTGCCTTGCTTGCCGGCAAGCCGGGCAGGGCTGATGGCATGTACAACAGATCGCCCTCATCCATGGGCGGCAAGAACTCTCCACCCAGTCTGCTGAGCGGCCAGAGGCTGGAGAGGAAAACCAGCAAAGCCATCGCAAGCGTAGCCTTGGGCCAGGCCAGAACAAACTCAAGTACCGGCCGATAGGCATTGATCAGCCAGCGGTTCAGCGGGTTTTGCTGCTCGTTGGGAATATGCCCACGAATCCAGTAGCCCATCAGTACCGGCACCAGGGTGACCGATAGTCCGGCTGCAGCAGCCATGGCATAGGTCTTGGTGAAGGCCAATGGACCAAATAACCGCCCCTCCTGAGCCTCCAGGGTGAAAACTGGGAGAAATGATAGGGTGATGATCAATAGGCTGAAGAACAGCGCCGGCCCGACTTCGGCCGCGGCTTCGCCGATCACCCGCCAGTGTGCCTCGCCATGGAGCGGCTCATTGGGATGCTGTGCCTTCCAGGCCTCGATGTGCTTGTGCGCGTTCTCGATCATCACCACAGCGGCATCGACCATTGCGCCGATGGCGATGGCGATGCCGCCGAGCGACATGATGTTGGCGTTGATGCCCTGGTAGCGCATGACAATGAAGGCCATGAGGATGCCCAAGGGCAGGGTAATGATCGCCACCAGCGACGAGCGCAGGTGCCCGAGGAAAATCAGGCAAACCAGGGCGACCACCACGAACTCTTCCAGCAGCTTGTAGCTGAGGTTGTCGATGGCGCGGTCGATCAGTTGGGATCGATCATAGGTGGTGACCACTTCAACGCCGGCGGGCAAGCTAGCCTTCAAGGCATCCAGTTTGGCCTTCACCGCCTGGATGGTGTCTCGGGCATTCTTGCCGGAACGCAGGATAACCACGCCGCCGACCACCTCCCCCTGGCCATCCAGCTCGGCAATGCCGCGACGCATCTCTGGCCCCAGTTGAATAGTGGCCACCTGCCCCAGCAGCACCGGAATCCCCGTTACTGAGGACCGCAATGGCACGTTACGGAAGTCTTCCAAGCTTTGCAGATAGCCTGAAGCCCGCACCATGTACTCACGTTCGGCCAACTCCAGGATGGCACCACCGGTCTCTTGGTTGGCACTCTTCAGAGCTGCCTCGATCTCCTGTTGGGTCACGCCATAGGCCACCAGCTTCTGCGGGTCGAGCACGACCTGATACTGCTTGACCATGCCACCGAGGGTGGCTACCTCGGCGACGTTGGGAAGGCTCTTCAGCTCGTACTTTAGAAACCAGTCCTGCAGCGCACGCAGCTGGGAAAGGTCATGCTGGCCGCTGCGGTCGACCAGGGCGTACTGGTAGATCCAGCCCACGCCGGTAGCGTCCGGACCTAGGGTGGTGGTGACGCCCTCGGGTAGGCGCTCCTGTGCTTGGTTGAGGTACTCCAGCACCCGCGAGCGCGCCCAGTAAAGGTCGGTGCCGTCCTCGAACAGCACATAGACGAAGGAGTCACCGAAGAACGAATAGCCTCGCACCGTCTTCGCTCCCGGTACCGAGAGCATGGTGGTGGCCAGCGGGTAGGTCACCTGGTTCTCGATGATCTGCGGTGCCTGGCCGGGAAAGCTGGTTCGGATGATGACCTGGGTATCAGACAGATCCGGCAGAGCGTCAAGCGGCGTACTGCGCAGCGACCAGATGCCAAGGGCGGTGATGAACAAGGTCGCCAGCAGCACCAGGAGGCGGTTGCCGATCGACCAGTGAATCAGGCGCTCGATCATGGTTGGCCTCCTTCCTTGCTGAGCAGCTCGATCAGCAGACCAGTATCCGTTTGCCGGGCACCGATGCGCACAGGGTCACCGGGTTTGAGGCCTGCACCTACCTCGGGGCGGGCCAGAGGAAAGGGCATGGTCATGCCGGGCATACTCAGGCTCTCGAAAGGACCGTGCTCCAGGGTGACCTGTTTCCCGTCTAGTGCGCGAATTACGCCATGGGACTCATGCAGCCCCTTCGCGAGATCCTGTTCCGCGTTGTCGGCCATGATGCCCTGAAGGCTGGCTTCCGAATCGATCAGGAACTGGCCAGAGGTGACGACCGCCTGACCTTCCTTAAGGCCAGACAGCACTTCCAGGCGCCCATCGGCTTCACGACCAAGGATGATTTCCTGTGGGCGGTAGCGCCCGTCGCCGTCGGCCAGCATGACTAGGGCACGTTTGCCCGTGCGGATCACCGCCTCGCTCGGCACAAGCAGCGCGGGCTGCTCGGTGGTGCTGTTCAGGCTTACGGCTGCGAACATGCCAGGGCGCAGCTTTCCTGTGGCGTTGGGTAGTTCGCTGCGCACGGTGACCGTACGCGTCTGTGGGTCGGCACTCGGCAACAAAGCGATGATACGGCCTTGTAGAGGTTGCCCAGGGAAGGCTGTCAGGTTGGCGTCGATGCTCGCCCCAACTTGAACCGCCCCAGCCAGAGCTTCAGGTATCGCCGCATCGAGCCAGATCGTGGACAGCCCGTTGATACGCGCCAGATCCTGCCCGGCTTCGACGGTCATCCCGGCGCGTACCTCCAAGGCTTGGAGCTCGCCGCCGATAGGTGTGGTGAGGGTTTGCACCGCCCGCGGTTTTCCGCTGCGTCGAACGTGTTCGATCAGTGTTCGCGTCATGCCAAGCAAGCGCAGGCGTTCCTGGGCCGCAGTGATCAAGCGGGCGTCACCGGTACGCAGTACCGCGATGAACTCCAGCTGGGCTGCGGACCACTCAGGAATCAGGAGGTCGACGAGAGGCGTGCCTGCGGGCAGCACATCGCCGGGGGCGCGCCCATAAACCCGTTCGACAAATCCGCCAGCACGGGCCTGGAGATTCGCCACCTCACGCTGGTTATAGGCCAGGGAGCCGACCGCCTCGATGCCGGAGGGCAGTTCGCCGCGGACCACTGTTGAAGTTCGCATCCCAAGGTTTTGCACGGCCTGAGCGGACACGCTCAGTGCAGACGACTCTTGTCCGGCCCCTGCGTATTTGGGGGCAAGCTCCATGTCCATGTAGGGCGACTTGCCCGGCTTATCGAAGCGCTGCTCCGGTTGCATCGGGTCGTACCAGTAGAGCACTTTGCGCTCTCCAGTTTGTGCGGTGCTAGGTACTTCTCCGTGTTCAGGCTGCTTCTGGGCCAGCCAATAACCACTACTCGCGGCCCCCACACCGACGGCCAGCAAGGCAGCCGCAAAGCCAAATGCCGAAATCTTCATTTCAATCCCTCCACATACGCGTAATACAGGCTTGCGGAGAGCTGGCTCAGCTTGCGCTGCTGTTCGATCTGCCGCAGCTGCGCCTCGATCAGATCGCGCTGGGCGGTGATGACGGATGTCAGCTGGCTGTTGCCGACCTGGTAGGCGGCCAGTTCGAGATCGGCACGTTTGTTCGCCAGCGGGATCAAGGTGCTTTCGGTGCGTTTCAGGGTTTTGCGTAATTGCTGGAGCTCAGCTAGGCCGCTTTCCAGCTCGGCCTGATGGGTACGGAGCAGCACTTCCTGTTCGGCCTCCATCTGCGACACGCTCTGCTGCTTGGAGTTGATATTGGGCCCCTGACGCGTGCCAACGAACATCGGCAGGTCGAAGGTGAACTGCACCATCACCATGTCGCCGAACTGGTTGTCGCGATTGTTATAAGCAAACTCAACGCCCCAGTCAGGCGTCTTCTCGGCGATGGCTTCACCTAGCTCGGCGCTGGCCTCGCCGACCCGGGCCGATGCGGCGCGTAGTTCGGGATGCAGAGTCATGCGCTGCAGATGCGGAACTTCCAGGCTCAGGGTAGGTGCATCTCCCGCCATAGGCTGATCGGCCTCGTTGCCGATCCAGCGGCGCAACTTGGCCCGAGCTATCGCCACATCGCGACTTAGCTCATCTCGCCGGTCTTGCAAGGTCAGAGCCTCTTGATCTGCCTGTAACAGTTCGCCAGGCTGAGCACTGCCGCCGGCGATCAGCGATTGCACCGTCGAGCGGAGCATGTCGATCTGCCGATCCAGTTGATCGAAGAGGCCGACACTGCGTTCGGCGTAGTAGACCTCCAGCCAGCTCAATGCCGTCTGGCGCTTGATCTCCAGTTGCATAGTTCGCTGCTCAGCCTCGGCCCGGACAACGGAGGCCTCGGCCAACTGGTGTCGAGCCTGGCGTTTGTCGCTATTTGGGACCTCCTGCATGAGCCCAATGCGGCGCATGGTCATGAAGTCCCTATTGAGGGAGTAACGATCCGGCCCTTCGATAGGCAGGTTGTCGACGCCGAGGATCAGCTTGGGGTCGGGTAGGGCATCCGCGGGCTCTACAGCCTGCTGTGCCGATGCGACCTGCGCTTGTCGCGCGAGGTTCTCAGGTGCGGTTTGTTCTGCAAGTGATTGCGCGCGCTCAAACGTCAGGGGTTGAGCCTGAACGGCAACAAAAGGGACTGCCCAGAATGCAACAGTCAACACGCCCATGCAGCCACGGCGTGTGAAAAGGAAAGCGGACATGCTTTCGCCTCCAATGCGATTGATCGAAGTCGCTACCGCGCAGTGCAAGGTAGCGATGGCGCACCTGCTAAGCAGGCGCGATGGATCAGTGCATTAGGCGACGCGAGGAGGGCGCCAGAGATCTGCGGGCTCCCGCTTGATCACCGACTGGCTCAGTAGCAACTCGGGGCGTGAGGGGCGAGGAGGGATAGTCTTTATCACGGCTGTATGGAGAAGACCGCCGGTCTTGCAGTCCTGGCCGGATTTACAGGGAGATTTTCCGGCCAGCCCATCGGACTTGTCCTTATGCTCGCAGCACGGGGCATCAGCCATTGCGTGCCCCTGGTGATCGTCGCTCTGCATTGGGCAAGGTTGTGCCGGCATACTGAAAGCCAAACCGCCGAAGGTCGGCAGCACAAGGCTAACAATCATTACCAGAACCAATCCAATTCGACGCACGGCGATCCACCACGCAGGGTTATAGCGCGACAATAGCAGATAGTTTTGAGAGGCGAGCATAGCTGCAGTAAACAATAGCCCTATGTTGATCTGAATCAGGAAACTGAATCTATAAGCACTCAACGCGACAGCATCAAATGGGTGGAGCCAGTTTTTCTGATGTGTGTTCTGGCACCGCTAGAGATACGATTTAGGTCGTTGTCAGGAGTGCAACATGAACGTACCGCATGGGATCAGCTGGCATGGCAAAGCTTGGATATCGCCAGGGGTGGGAATCTTTCTAGGGAGGGCTGGTAGCCACAATTGGCACCGCCACATGGCCCACCAGATCACCATTGGCTTAACCCGTGATTTAACCGTGACCACTGTGGATTCGAGCGTTACTGCACGTGCCATCTGCATCCAGGCAGGGACAACTCATCGAATTGAGGCCGTGGAGGTCATGTCGATCTACCTTGATGCCTTGTCCGCGGAGGCACTGGCACTCCACCCTAGAGCAGGGGTAGCTCCAACCGAAGTGCAGGATGTTTCCCCCATACGGACCTTGCTAGAAACGTCGGGGCTCACGGCCCAGCAAGTGCGGCAGATGGTTCGCCAAGTCTGTTGGCGCTGATGGAAAAATGACCCACCCTGCCGATTGAAATTTGACCCAGGGCGGATTGCTGATTTCAGCATCA
>JAIERF010000057.1 GCA_019747075.1 Pseudomonadaceae bacterium | reverse complement strand
CCACTGCGCGAGGAGTACCGGCTGACCGAGAAAGGTCATGACCTGTATCCGGCGGTGCTGGCGCTGGTGAACTGGGGTGATCGGCATATGAGCGGTGCCGAGGGCGCGCCGGTGCGCCATGTACACAAAAGCTGTGGCCATGAAGTGCACGGGGTGTTGGTGTGTTCCGACTGTGGCGAGCCGCTGTTGGCGCGCGATATGGCGCTGCGCGAGGCGCCAGCGTTGCAAGGACAGTTACTGCCGGCGCACTGGCATGCGCAGAAGCCGGCGGACAGCTAGCCCGGATTGCATCCGGGCTACAGGCTCAGAACAGGCGGGCGAGTAGGGCAGTAACGGCGGTTTCTACCCGCAGAATGCGTTCGCCCAGTTGCACCGGTTGCAGGCCGGCGGCGGCGAGTTTTTCCACTTCATAAGGAATCCAGCCGCCTTCCGGGCCGATGGCCAGGGTCACCGGCTGGGTGACGGCGCGTGGACAGGCCGGGTAAGTGCCGGGATGGCCGACCAGGCCGAGGCTGCCGGCGGCCAGTTGTGGCAGCTGGTCTTCGACAAAGGGCTTGAAGCGCTTCTCGATGATGACCTCTGGCAAGACCGTATCGCGGGCCTGTTCCAGGCCGAGAATCAGTTGTTCGCGGATCGCCTCGGGTTGCAGAAACGGCGTCTGCCAGAAGCTTTTTTCCACCCGATAACTGTTGAGCAAAATCAGCCTGGGCACACCCATGCTGGCCACGGTCTGCAGCACGCGCTTGAGCATTTTTGGCCGAGGCAGGGCCAGCAGCAGGGTCAGCGGTAGTTTGACCGGGGCGGTTTGTTCGAGGCTGATCTGCAGTTCGGCGGCGTCGTTGTCCAGGCGCAGTAACTGGCCTTGGCCCATCAAGCCGCCGAGGTGCCCGACCCGTAGGCTGTCGCCCGCTTCGGCACGGTGCACCTCCTGCAAGTGCTTGAGGCGCCGGCCTTGCAGCAATACGCGATCCGCAGCAATAAAGTCGCCGTCTTCCAGGAGCAGCAGGTTCATGGCTGGATGGCAGGCGGCTGATCGTTGCTCGAGTCGTCCGCGGCCTCATCGGCCGGGCGCTTGCGAATCAGCCGGCCGAAGAATAAGCCGACCTCAAACAGCAGCCACATGGGCACCGCTAGGAGTGTTTGCGACAGCGGATCGGGCGGGGTCAGGACCATGCCGACAACGAAGCAGCCGATGATCACGTAGGGGCGGATCTTCTGCAGATACGCTACGTCGACGATGCCGATCCAGATCAGCAGCACCACTGCGACTGGGATCTCGAAGGCCACGCCGAAGGCGAAGAACAGGGTCAGTACCGAGTCCAGGTAGCTGTTGATGTCTGTCATCGGCGTCACGCCTTCCGGCGCCGCGCCAATCAGGAAGTGGTACATCAGTGGCAGCACGAGGAAGTAGGCGAAGGCCATGCCGGCATAGAACAGCAGCACGCTGGACGTAAGTAGTGGCACGGCGATACGTTTTTCGTGCTTGTACAAGCCGGGCGCGATAAAGCCCCAGACCTGATGCAGGATCACCGGCATGCTGACGAACAGAGCGATGACCATGGTCAGCTTGAGCGGGGCGAGAAACGCCGAGGCCGGGTCAATGGCGATCATCGTGGCGCCTTCCGGCAGGAAGCGGCGCAGCGGCTCGGATACCAGAGTGTAGATCTCGCGGGCAAAGTAGAACAGCGTGGCGAAGATCAGAAACACCGCGCCGACACAGCGCAGCAGGCGCGTGCGCAGTTCGGTGAGGTGGGCTACCAGGGGCATTTCCTGGTCGTTGTGCGGAGTCTGGCTGCTCATGGGGCTCGCGGCGGCGGTGGCGAATCGTGGCTGATAGGCGCGCTGGCGGCTGGGCTACCGACGGCCATTGGTGTGCCGGTCGGGACTGGATTCGGCAGGCTGTCGCTGGCGGGCGTGGCGCTCGGCAGCAGGCTTTTGTTCTGCTGTTCCAGGGCCATGATTTCTTCGTTGTGCAGCTGCCGGCGAATTTCGTCGGCGCCGATTTCGCGCTCGACCTCCTGCTTGATCGCATTGAAGCTGCGTTTCAGGCGCCCGACCCACAGGCCGGCGGTGCGCGCCGCGCCAGGCAGGCGCTCGGGGCCGAGCACCAGCAGGGCGATCAGGGCGACCAGGAGCAATTCACCAAAGCTGATACCGAACATGGCGCGTTAGTCCTTGCGAGCCGGCTCTTCGACTTTCTGCGCCTGGGCGTCGATGGTGGTCGGCTGGTTGAGGGGGGTAGCGGCGGTCGGGGTGGTGGCCTCGGCCGGCTTTTCTTCGTCGTTCATGGCTTTGCGAAAGCCCTTGATCGATTCGCCGATGTCGCTGCCCAAACCCTTGAGCTTTTTGGTGCCGAATACCAGCACCACGACGATCAGAATGACTACCCAGTGTTTCCAGTCGAAAATACCCATGACAGCAATACCTCGTAGTTGTTAGTTGGCGTCGGAGCGCGCGGTTTTTTCGTCGTGTCCGGACAGGCCGAAGCGGCGGTCCAGTTCGTCCAGTACGGCCTGCGGGTGCTGGCCGAGGGCGGCGAGCATGACCAGGCTGTGAAACCACAGATCGGCCGTTTCGTAGATCAGGTCACTGCAGTCACCGCTGCTGGCGGCGTCTTTGGCGGCGAGGATGGTTTCCACCGACTCTTCGCCGACCTTTTCCAGAATCTTGTTCAGGCCCTTGTGGTACAGGCTGGCCACATAGGAGCTGTCGGGAGCGGCGCCTTTGCGCGCTTCCAGTACAGCGGCGAGGCGGGTGAGGGTGTCACTCATGGCTGTGTCCTGTGGCGTAGATGGCGGCCGGGTCTTTGAGCACCGGCTCGACGATTTTCCAGCTGGCATTGTCATAGACGCGATAAAAGCAGCTCTGCCGGCCGGTGTGGCAGGCGATGCCACCGAGTTGCTCGACCATCAGGATGATCACGTCAGCATCGCAGTCTAGGCGCAGTTCATGCAGCTTTTGCACGTGGCCGGACTCTTCGCCCTTGCGCCACAGTTTGCCGCGCGAGCGTGACCAATAGATGGCACGGCCTTCATTGACCGTGAGCTGTAATGACTCGCGGTTCATCCACGCCATCATCAGCACACGCTGGGTTTTATGGTCCTGGGCGATGGCCGGTATCAGGCCGTCAGCGTCCCATTTGATTGCATCCAGCCAGTCGCTCATATCAGATCCATAACGGGCCGCGTCGGCGGCCAGGAATAAAAGAGGGTCAAGTCTGCCAGTCCGCTGGCGGGCTGGCTATCGGCGCAGCACCAGGTAAAGACCGCCGGCCAGCATCAGCCAGCTCGGCCAGGCCAGCAGGCTGAGCAGCAAACCCTGGCTGACGGCGCCGCCGATTAGGGCTGCGCCGAGCAGCTGTGCCGGCCAATGGCGCTGCGCCACCGGCGTCACGACGGGCTGTTGACCTTGTTGGTTCAGGCGCTCCAGGGTGTCGCGGGCCATCTGCGACAGGTGCGGTACCTGCTCGGCTTGTTGCTGCAGGTTGCGCAACAGGCTGCGTGGGCTGATGCGCTCGCGCATCCAGCGTTCGAGGAACGGCTGGGCGGTGTTCCACAGGTCGAGGTCGGGGTACAGCTGGCGGCCCAGGCCTTCGATGTTGAGCAGGGTTTTCTGCAGCAGCACCAGTTGCGGCTGGATTTCCATGTTGAACCGCCGCGCGGTCTGGAACAGGCGCAACAGCAGTTGGCCGAAGGAGATGTCCTTCAGCGGTTTCTCGAAGATCGGCTCGCAAACGGTGCGGATCGCCGCCTCGAAATCGTTGACCTTGGTGTCGGCCGGCACCCAACCAGAGTCGATGTGCAACTGGGCGACGCGGCGATAATCGCGCTTGAAGAAGGCGATCAGGTTGCGCGCCAGGTAGTCCTGGTCCTCGGGGGTGAGGCTGCCGACGATGCCGCAGTCGATGGCGATGTACTGCGGGCTCCATGGCGTGCGGGTGCTGACGAAGATGTTGCCGGGGTGCATGTCGGCATGGAAGAAACTGTCGCGGAACACCTGGGTGAAGAAGATTTCCACACCGCGTTCGGCCAGCAGTTTCATGTCGGTGCGCTGGTCGGCGAGGGTCGCCAGGTCGGTGACGGCAACGCCGTAAATGCGCTCCATGACCAGCACCTTGGGGCGGCACAGGTCCCAGTACACCTGCGGCACATACAGCTGCTCGGAGCCGGCAAAGTTACGCCGCAGCTGGCTGGCGTTGGCGGCCTCGCGCAGCAGGTCGAGTTCGTCGTAGATGGTTTTTTCGTAGTCGCTGACCACTTCCATCGGGCGCAGGCGACGGGCTTCGGCGGACAGTTTCTCGGCCAGGCGGGCAAGCAGAAACAGCCACGCGAGGTCTTGGCGGATGATTGGCTTCAGGCCTGGGCGGATGACTTTCACCACCACTTCTTCGCCGCTTTTCAGCTGCGCCGCATGCACCTGGGCGATCGACGCCGAGGCCATGGGTTGCTCGTCGAAGCGCGCGAACACTTCGGCCACCGGAGCCCCAAGCTGTTCTTCGATGCGCGCCACCGAGAGCTTGGCGTCGAACGGTGGCACCTGATCCTGCAGCTTGGCCAGCTCGTCGGCGATGTCCATTGGCAGCAAGTCGCGGCGGGTGGAGAGCAGCTGGCCGAACTTGATAAAGATCGGCCCGAGGTCTTCCAGAGCCAGGCGCAGGCAGGCGCCGCGCGACTCATTCAGCGCCCGGCGTGGCAGCCAGCGCCATGGCAGGATAGCGCCTGTGGCGCGCAGCCAGAACGGCAGCGGCAGGGCGAACAACAGGTCGTCGAGGCGGTAGCGGATCACCACGCGCAGGATGCGGAACAGACGGCGGACAGCGAGCAGCTTCATGCGGGATCGTCGGATTTGAGGTGGAGGCGGGCGACGCGGGCGTCGAGGCGCTCAAGGGCGAGCTTCAGCTGGTCCAGTTCGGCAAAGCGCGCATCGGCTTCACGCTGGCCCACCAGGCTGCGGGATTCTTCGCTGAGGTAATCGGCCAGGTTTAGTCGCAGGCTGTCGAGGCTGGTGCTGGTCCAGCGTGCGCGGCTGCGCAAGTGACCGGCCAGCATCGGGCTGGCGACTGGGCCGAGCCAGCGTGACAGCTCATATTCCCAGTCCAGTTCCAGGTCTTGGAGGATCGCGGCCAGCTCCATCAGCACCGCGCTGTCGCCACTGAGGCTGACTTCGGGGCGATGCAGGATGGCGGTTTTGTCCTTGGCCACGGCCAGTTGCAGCAAGCTGCTGGCGCTGGCGCGCAGCTGGCAATCAGCCGGTGCTTGCCAGTTGGCCGCCAGTTGCAGGCCACTGCCGCTGGGCAGGATGAACAGCTGCAGCAGCGGGCTCTGGCCGTCGACGGCAATCACCTTGCCGCTCAGCCGCGCCAGGCGCGGCAGCGCGGTGCTGTCCATTTGCAGGACGCGATTGAGGCCCAGCTCGACGCCTGCCAGCAGCCCGGTCAGTAGCATCAGGGCTTGATGCCGCGGTGCAGAGCGACGATGCCGCCGGTCATGTTGTGGTAGCTGGTGCGCTCGAAACCGGCCTCGCTCATCATCGCCTTGAGGGTTTCCTGATCCGGGTGCATGCGGATCGACTCGGCCAGGTAGCGGTAGCTTTCGGCGTCGTTGGTGATCAGCTTGCCCATCAGCGGCATGAAGTTGAACGAGTAAGTGTCGTAAAACTTGGACAGCATCTGGCTGGACGGCTTGGAGAACTCCAGCACCAGCAGACGGCCGCCGGGCTTGAGTACGCGCAGCATGGAGCGCAGGGCGTCTTCTTTATGGGTGACGTTACGCAGGCCGAAGGCAATGGTGACCACGTCGAAGTGGTTGTCCGGGAACGGCAGCTTCTCAGCGTCGGCCTGAACGAAGACCACGTTGCCGGCCACGCCCTTGTCGAGCAGGCGGTCGCGGCCGACCTTGAGCATCGAGTCGTTGATGTCGGCCAGAACCACTTCGCCGGTGGGGCCCACCAGGCTGGAGAACTTGCGGGTCAGGTCGCCGGTGCCGCCAGCGATGTCGAGCACGCGGTTGCCGCTGCGCACGCCGGACAATTCGATGGTGAAGCGCTTCCACAGGCGGTGCATGCCGCCGGAAAGCAGGTCGTTCATCAGGTCGTATTTGGCGGCTACCGAATGGAACACCTCGGCGACCTTATCGGCCTTCTGGCTTTCCGGTACGTTCTGAAAGCCGAAGTGGGTGGTCGGTTCCGCGTCGTTGGCGTTGCGTGGGTCGTTCATTTCACTGTCACCACAAGAAAGTGCCGGCCATTCTAATCCCGGCGGCGGCCTTTGTCGCGGCGCCACGCCGGCGCATTTGCGTGATGGCTGGCTGCGGCCTGTTATAGTCGCGCGACCTAAGGTCGCAGTCAGGAGTTAGCCGATGGCCCGGATCAAAGTCGAACGCCCCCATTCCCTTGGCCTGCCGGCCGCGCGGGCGAAAGCCGAATTGCTGGCTGAGCGCCTGGCCCGTGAATACGAGGTGCGTTATCGCTGGGTGGGCGATAGCCTGGAATTCAAGCGCAGCGGTGCCGATGGGCGGATTGCCGTAACAGAAGACCGGGTGCAGGTTGAACTGAACCTGGGCCTGTTGTTGTCGGCATTGGGCGGCAGCATCAAGCGCGAAATCGAGAAGACCCTCGACGAGTCGCTGCAGGCCTGAATGCATGCCGGGGCTTGACCCGCTTTCGCGCCCTTGGCCATGTGCGGCTAACGGCGCGGTGCAATCAAATGGCTTCTTAGTATGTGGTTTCTAATTTTCCTCGATACCTTGCACACAAGCCCTGAGAAAGGGCGACCCATTTATCACTCTGTGTGAGGTGTATCGTGGCTAAAGTCGCAGTCAAGAAAGCCGTAAGCAAAAACGAAACTACCGTGCTGGCCGATGTTAAAGGCTATGCGCGCAAGATCTACCTGGCAGGCCTGGGCGCTTACGCCAAAGCTGGCAAGGAAGGCGCGGGTTACCTGAAGGACCTGGTCAAGGCTGGCGAGAGCGTCGAGAAGCAAGGCAAGCAACTAGTTGATGAGCAGGTTGAAGCTGCTAACACCCAGATCGACAGCGTTAAAGACAACGTGAAAGATCGCGTTGCCGAAGTGAAGGGCAAAGTTGAAGGCCAGTTCGAAAAAGTCGAAAAAGCCTTTGATCGTCGCGTTGCCAGCGGTCTCAATCGTCTGGGCATTCCTTCCAAGCAAGACGTTGATGCACTCTCTGCTAAGCTCGATGTGCTCAATGCAATGCTTGAACGCGCAGCCAAAGCTCAATAAGGAGAACAGATCATGGCAGGCAAGAAAAAAGTCGAAAAAGAAACCAGCACCTGGATTAGCGAAGTAGAGAAGTACTCGCGTCAAATCTGGTTGGCCGGTCTGGGTGCTTACTCCAAGGTCAGCAAAGACGGCGAGAAGCTGTTTGATGGCCTGGTCAAGGACGGCGAAAAAGCCGAGAAGCAAGCCAAGGCTGAAGTGGACAAGCAAGTCGGCGTGGTCAAGCACACCGTTGACTCGGCCAAGTCCCGTGTTGAAGAAGTCAAAGACAAGGCCATGGGCAAGTGGAGCGAGTTGGAAGACGCGTTCGACAAGCGTCTGAACAGCGCCATCTCGCGCCTTGGTGTACCGAGCCGCAACGAAGTCAAAGAGCTGCACAGCAAGGTTGAAAGCCTGACCAAGCAGATCGAGAAACTCACCGGTATTTCTGCTTCGTCGGTCAAGCCTGCGCTGAAAGCCGCAGCCAAGCCGGTTGCTGCTAAGCCTGCAGCCAAACCTGCAGCGGCTAAACCAGCAGCAGCTAAACCCGCTGCAGCTAAACCCGCTGCGGCCAAGCCAGCTGCGGTGAAAAAGCCAGCGGTGAAAAAGGCGCCAGTCGCCAAGCCGGCTGCTCCGGTTGCCGTTGCTCCGGTCGCAGCGCCTGCTGCCCCGGCGAGTCCTGTTACACCGTCCTGAGTTCTTCAGGAATGAAAAAGCCCGGCCTAGTGCCGGGCTTTTCGTTTAGGCCTGCAGGTATCGCTGGGCCAGTTGCTCTGCGGTGTGCCGGGGTGCGGACGTCAGGTGCGGGGCGACCAGCATCATGACCTGATAGACCACCAGGCGGATCTCGCCGCTGCTACCGATGATGCGTTGGTAGTCGAGCGAGAACAGCAGGGTCAGGGTGATCTGCTCAACCAGCTGACCAAGGGCTTGGGTGTCGCTGATCAGCAGGCCTTGTGCCTTGAGGCTGGCTAGCAGGGAGGCGAGGGTGCGTTTCAGGGTATTGAGCCAGGCGCGGATGCCGCGGGCCAGTTTCGGCAAGCGCCCGGCCAGGTTGGACAGGTCCTGGAACAGGAAGCGGAACAGCGCCAGGCGTTCGAC
>JAIERF010000052.1 GCA_019747075.1 Pseudomonadaceae bacterium | reverse complement strand
CCTGAAGTTTTGCGAATTCAGCGATCAACTCGTCGCGCTGACTGCTCATGCGTCAGGCCCCAGCACATAGTGGCTGCCACGTTTTTCACCTTGCAGAATCAAGCGATTCTCATCGCGAAGCTTTGTAAGCAACTCCTTTGCCTGCTCAGCAGAAAGACGGCAAAGCTCCATCACTTCGGCGCGCTTAATTGAACCATGCTGGCGAACGTAGCTCAGCACCATTTGCTCGTGCTTAATCGGTGTGAAGCCTGCCTGGCGGGTATAGGCGGCTTTGTCGCCTACAGCCTGGTACAGGCTGGCCGACAGGGTGTAGCTGCGACCGCGAGTGGAGCCATGGGCTTCCACCAGACCGGCTTCGGTCAGGGCTTCCAGGGTGCGTTTGGCGCTGGTGGTGTCTCGTTGGATCTGCACGGCCAACTCATCAGCCGTGACGCGCTTGCTTTCGCGCAGGGCGGCGAGGGCGATCAGGCTGTCGATGGGCAGCTCGGCATTGGTGGCGCGTTCGTGCTCGACCACCAGGCGGCGGAAGTCCAGGTCGGCCTCTGCGGTGGGCAGGCGCAGCACCACGCTCTGCGCGCTGGTGTGGCTGTAATCCGGCGCCGGGCGGCCAAACTTGAGCATGCCGCGAAAGATCTTATCCACGCCACGGCCGGAGCGTTCGACCACGCCAATGCGTTTCATGGCATCGGCCAGGGCCGGGTTGCGCGGGCGCGGTTCGGTCACCAGCAGATTGGCCAGGGTCACGCCATCGACCAAGCCGCCGGGGTTGCTGACCACCAAGGCATCGTCCTCCAGGCGCACATGAACCGCGCCGCGACCGTGGTAGTCACGGTGGACCAGGGCATTGGCCACGGCTTCGCGGAAGGCACCGAGGTCGACCTTGGGCACCGGCACGCGGAACAGGCCGACCTGCAGTTCTTCCTCGGGGTTATAGGGGCGAAAGTTGGTTTCCAGCCAGTCCAGCGCTTTGAGCAGCGGGAAGCGGCGGAATTCGTTGAAGCGCACTGCCTGCTGGGCCAGCACCTGGAAGGCGAACTCGTGGGTGGGCACCAGTTGCCGCAGCGAGGTTTCCCGGCCGACCAGCAGCAGACCGGTGAGGGTCGGCACGCGCGTACCATCGGCTTGCCGCGCGGTGAGCAGCAGCGCGCCGTCGAGGGCTTCGTCGTCCAGTTCCAGCAGCACGCGGTCGCCGCCGTACTGCTGCACGGCCTGGCGCAGGCGTTCGCGCTCCAGCGGGTCGAGGTCGGCCAGGGTGGCGCCGGCCACCGGCTGGGCGGAGACATCGAGCAGGCCGAAGCTGCTCGCGCGGCTGCTGCGCTCATGGGGCAGCATGGCCACGCACTCGGGTGTACCGTCATGTTTGAGGCGGCGGCGCAGGTAGACACCGCCGGTAGTGGCTACTTCGCCCTGAGCCTTGGGCACCTGGATGCGCGCCACAGTCACGCCGTCCAGCTCGACCGCCTCGACCTGCACATTCAGCGACGGCGAGGTGCGCGCTGCGACCATACCGGCCAGGCCCTCCAGCATCCGATGCTCGGTATGCAGACCGCTGGGTATGCCGTCGTCCTCCACGCCCAGCCACAGTTCGCCGCCTTCGGCATTGGCCAGGCAGGCCAGCGCCTCGATCAGCTCGCGATCGGGGAGCTTGCTGCGGTCGCTTTTGAACTCGACGGTTAGGGACTCGCGGGGCGGCAGGCGCTGGGTCATGTCAGGCTCCCGTTGCTGCATTAGCTTGCTGCACAGATTCCAGCAGCGGGGTGACGCGCACGCGGCCGGTGAGGAGGTCGTCCATTAGGCCATTTTTCTGTGCCTGCAATTTCGACAAGCAGAGTGCTTCGGCTCTTAGCCTCTCATCAAAAGCCCGGGCATGCGCAACGATTGCGTGTTGCTCTTCTCGTATGGGACGTAGGATCGCAAGCCCCTTGATTACACCTTGAGATATGTTTGTCTGCGACTCAGCCATACCACTGACTGTTCGAGAGATTGCACTCTGCATGTACCCTGCGGATAACGCCAAGGCAAAGTAAGCAGGCACCTCAGAGCTAAGCAGCCGCAAGCGATAAATCTTGTCTGAGATCATCAGTTGAGGGCGTGTGGATGGAACATGAACCACAACTCCAACGCGACTTTTTGGGCCTGCGCGGGTAATCAGAATGTCATCACTTTTGACCTCAAGATCAGGTCGTGGCTTAAACGGGACGGGTAGCTGCTTATTTTCCTCTTCGTTATACCCCTCCCATACAACCGAGGTCGTCTTAAGAACACCCCACTCACCGGCGCCAGCTGGCTCGGATGGGCAGTCAGGACTCCATCCTTGACCAAGCTCGCTGAGTACTGCCCCCAACTTCACTACCTCCCACTCCCTCGGAATCCACCCCAACGGCGACTCCTTGTAGAGCTGCGGTGCTTCGCTCTGTGGTGGGCGCAGTTGGCCTTTGGCGTCGATGCCGCGGGTCAGCAGGTCGTGCAGCAGGCCCTGTTTGACGGCCTTGAGCTTGTCGATCAGCGCCTCAGTTTCGCGGATGGCCGTGTCGAGGGTGTCGAGGATTTGGGCGATGACAGGCTGGGCTGCTTGAGGCGCCAGTGGCACGGGAATATTCAGATAGTCCTGAATACGGATGCCCTTCACCGTGGAACCAACGGCCCTGCCCTCGGCAAGCGGCTGGATGTATTGAATCAGTTTCAATAAGTACTCGGCGTATACACCCAAGGCAGGAAAAAGCGCCTTCACGTCCTGATTGATCGCCATGGGGATCACCGGCAGCGCAGCCCTGCCGACCGCCATCCGAGTGCAGACCAGCGGCGTTTGTGCAGGAATCAGGTTGCTGGCACTGGCATGAAGGCCTGCAGAGGAAATGTGCTCCTCGGTGTCCTGAATCACGCCCTTCTGCTCAGGGAAGTCCTTGACTGAGGCCCAGGGAATTTCCCCTTTCCAGTAGGACGGCACCTGCCGTGAGGGCGTACCGCCGCCAATATGCCGTTCTACTGCGTCCCCTAAAGGACGCTGCTCATACAGAGTTTCAGACATACCCCAACCCCTTCAAGAACCCCTGCAACGCTTCGGCCGCCGCATCACGCTTGTGTTCGATCTCGTTCAGCGTCACCCGGTACTTGTCCCACCAGTTCTCGAAGGCAGCGACTATCTGCTTGCGCTGGGCGGCGATATAGCGCTCGACAATGTCCTTCATATCGTTATGCAGGATGGTCAGCAGCAGCTCGGCGGCCTGGGGCTCGTCCAGGCCGTCGACTGCCTGGTTTAGATGGTTGGCGAAGTTTTCCTGCTGGGTTTTGAGCTGCTTTTTCACCTTGGCCAACTCGGCCTTCCATGCCTTCAGCTGGACTTCGTCGATGGGGTTTTCCTCGTTGTCGGCATCTGCCTCGCCGTCGGCCTCGTCGGAATCTTCCCCCTTGGTTGGGGCGGCGGCCTTGAGCTGGCTGTCCAGTTCGGCCTTTTTAGCTTCCAGCTCGGCCAGCTCGGCCACGAAATCGCCAAGCAGGAACTTCACCAGCTTGTGCTCCAGCGGGCTCTGCTTGCTGGCCTTGTCTTCACGAGCGGTGATGATACTGGTGCGCCAGGCATCGATTACGCCCCGGCTGCCGCGGGCCATCAAACCGAGAAAGTCGTATTTGCTCTGGTACCAGAAGCCGGCGACGATGCCGCGGACCTGGAAGGGGTCGAGCAGGCCGATGCCTTCCAGTGTCTGGCTAAAGCTGGCCAGCAGTTCGCCGCGCAGTTCGACCAGGGCGGCGCTGTTATCCAGCTTCCCAGCCAGGGCGGTGATACGCGGGCTGTGTTCATTCCACCACTGCTCGAAGGCCTCACGCAGGGCGGCTTCCTTGGCCTGCATGCCGGCATTGCCTTCGATGGCCGGCTTGAGGTCGGCGCGGCGGCTTAGCTCATCGCGAAAATCAAAATACTGTGCATCGCGCGCGACGAAGAGGTCGTGCGGGTCGAGGCCGTGGGCGGTGAATAGCGGGGCTTTCGCTTCAACTTCGGCCTTCGGCACACCGCCGAGCAGGTGGGCGCGCACATCATGGGGCTCGGGCGGCGGGGCGTTGTCCACATAGCGGCGGATATTCAGGTTGTAGTCGTTGGCGCGCAGGGTGGCGATGTCCACCACATCGCTGAGGCCGTCGATGCGGCGGAATTCGTCGAAGGCGGTGGTGATCTTCTCGATATGCTCGGGCAGCAGGTAGTTCTGCGCGCGGCCTTCGAAATATTCGCGGTCGGCGTTGATAAACAGCACCTTGCCCTGGCGTTCGGCTGGTTTGGCACTGATGCGGTTGGCGCCTTCCTGCTTCTGTTGGCGCAGGATCAGGATGCAGGCCGGGATGCCGGTGCCATAGAACAGGTTGGCCGGTAGGCCGATCACCGCTTCAAGCAGGTCGTTCTCGATGATGCCGGCGCGGATGCCGCGTTCCTCACCGCCACGGAATAGCACGCCGTGGGGCAGTACGGTGGCGATCATGCCCTCGTCGCGGGTGACGGCGAGCATGTGCTGGAGGAACATCAGGTCGGCCTTTTTCGATCCCAAAGGCACTTCGCCGAAGCGGAAGCGCTCCTCACGGAAGGTCGGGTTCCAGGCCAGGCTGCCATCCGGGTTTTTCTCGGTATGGCCCCAGTTGATGGAGAACGGCGGGTTGGTGAGGATGCGGTCGAAGCGGCGTAGCTCGCCCCCTTCGATATGCCGAGGGTCGGCCAGGGTGTCTTCGTTCTCCAGCCAGGCGTTGCTGATCCCGTGCAGCAGCATGTTCATCTGCGCGATGGACCAGACGGTGCCGTTGAATTCCTGGCCGAACAGGTTGGCCTTGCGACCGTCCTCGCCGTGCTCGTCGATGTACTCCTTGGCCGCGATCAACATACCGCCCGAGCCGCAGCAGGGGTCGTAGACATCGTGGGCCAGGGTCGGTTTGAGCAGATGCACCATTAACCGCACCACTGAGCGCGGCGTATAGAACTCGCCGCCTTTCTTGCCGGCTGAGTCGGCGAACTCGGCGATCAGGTACTCGTAGGCAGCCCCCAGCAGGTCGGGGAATTCGAAATCGCTGTTGCGCAGGCGCACTTCACCGAAGTGGGTGATGAGCTGGCGCAGCTTCTGGTCGGGAATCTTGCTCTGGCCGACCTTGCGGGTGAAGTCAATGTGTTCAAGCACCCCTTCCAGGGAGGCGTTATTTTCCTCGATGCCGCCCAGCGCTTTGTTCAGCAGGTCGCCGACGTTGATATGCGCTTCGTTGACCAGATGCTTGAATCGAGACTGGCTGGGCACCCAGAAATTGCCATCGCGTTTATACCAGCGCGGATTTTCCGCCGTGACAAAAGCCTCGGCCTTGCTCTTGCCGGCGTTTATCTCTTCAGCCACGACCTGCTCATAGCGCTCCTCGAATACATCGGAGCAGCGCTTCAGGAACAGCATGCCAAAAATATATTCCTTGAATTCCGAGGCATCCATTTTGCCGCGCAGAATATCGGCGGCCTTGAACAGGTGGCGTTCCAGTTGTTGCAGCGTGAGAGGCATTGCGGAATCCCTAGTGGGCACCCTAGGGCAGGGTGCCGATTCTGACGGCATAAATGCCGGAGATTGTATCCCAGGCTGGGTGGTGGGCTGCAGGTGGGTGGGGCGAATGTACTGATTCACTGGGTGAAAGTACTGGAGGGCCTTATAGGCTTTTGCCGGGCTCTTTCGTCTATCAGATAAATGGTGATGCGCCCCCTGATTTCGCGTAGGGAACAGCGGGAGCAGAGGGACAGGACAAGCATGGGGCAGTCTGTAGTTGTTCCCTGGCTCTTTCCTTGGTAGGGAACTAAGGGAACAGTTCGCACTGGTGTTCCCCCAGTTCCCTGAGCTGTATCCGGCTAGGTAACAGCTGGAGAGCTTATGGCTCTGGGTTGTTACCGCTGTTCGCTGTGTTCCCTGTCCGAAACGCTAAGGAGCAATCAGTCTGATGGCTCCAGGCGGGTCGGGTCGATCCAATACAGCCCCGGGCTGCTGCCATCTGGGAGGCGCTTTTTGTGCTGCATTTTGCCTGGTTCTTTTTTAACAAGCGCACCCACCTTATCCAGGGTGCGGGTGACGCGGGTCAGTTCAAAGCCGCGAGTCGCCTCTTCTAGGCCGCTGCGGTTGAATAGGTACCAGCGGCCGTTGGGGCCGTTCTCCAGGTAGCCGGCACGGTCACGCACACCTTTTTCACCCGTTATCAGCGACTGAAAACGGGTGCTGCCGTGGCGGTCGATGAAGTCGCGTACAGCGCGCAGTATTTGTTTATCCTCGCAGGGGCCAGCCCCACGCTCTGCCAGCCAGTTCTTGAACAGCTCAATCATGCTGCTAGTTCCCTCGCCGCTGGCAATCGGTAACAACTCCATGTCTACGGCCAACTCCAGTGCAAGGGCAACCAGCGCGAAACGCATTGCAACACGTGCTGACTGGCCTGTATTGGCGGGGAAATTAGCGCGAATGGTGGCTAGCATTGTCGCCAGCTTTTCCATGTCGCCGCTGGCAATCAGGCGGCGGACAAACTCTGGGCCGACGTGGCCATAGTTGCTGACGCTGGCGAGCACCAATGCTTCTGCAAAGGTGGCACCATCTGGGTGTTTGTGCAGGTTGTCAAACGCCCCATGGGTTCTCCCGGCCGATAGGGTTACTAGCCGCACCTCTTGCCCCGCACGAGTGCGTTTACCTGCTTCGGCCATTTTCGTTTCGAGTGTCACTTCGCCACTCGATAGCAGCATGACCCGCCAGCGGCGTACTTGCCTTGCAGCAGTCGAGCTGCCGGCGCGTTGTTTGCCAATACCATCTGCCATGCTATAGACCACATCGCCGACCGAGTGCGGGTCAGCTTGGCCTAACTCGTCCAGTGCTAGCAGGCAGTCGTTACGCAGGGCGGCGATGCCTTCCAGCCCATTGGCCGTCGCATTCCATTTCAATGTGAAGTGAACGCCATGTCCCCACACAGATGCGGCACATTGGACAACGACGGTTTTCCCATTGGAGCTGTCCCACAGCAGGTGGAAGCCGCCGCTTGAGTAAAGGTTCAGCGGGGCCAGCAGCGTGGCCGCCAGCGCAGTTCCGATGCCCAGTTGCAGCAGGGGGTTACCTGATAGCGCTGCTCCGATAGTTTCACGCCAGCCGTCCAGAGTGCCGGCCTTGTCATATTCGCCAACGGCTTCGTCCCCAGTTTGATAGATGGCTTGGCCCTGGCCAATGCACTCCAATGGAGTGACGAACAGGGATGCACCATGCCAGCCAGTGACTGGGGTGCAGATGATGCGTTGCTCTGGTGCCTGACTGGCAATATAGAGCATCACCTGGCGATGGCTCTGGTAGTCGATTTCAAGCCCCATGCTGTAAAGCTTGGCCAAAATGGTCTGTGGACGACCTGCCAGCAGTTCTTCGGGCATTGCCCAGGTAAGCCAGTGACCGTCTCGATTTTGAATTCGGAGTAAGCGGCCATAGTCTGCGTTTTGAGACTGGCTGTGCGTAATGGCATCAACATGCAATGGCCCGCACAGCCACTCATGAGTTGGCGCTTCCTCCTCGCCTCGGCTGGATTTCTTGCCAAGATGCCAAACGCCTGGTTTCAAGAGCTTCCCATCCAGGGGAGTGGGGTTGTCAAACACCTGGTAGCAAGGCCGCGAAAAGACCGTGTTAATGCTGCTTGCCAGAGGGCTTGGTTGGGCGTGGTGAGCGTCGCTATCATTTTTTTGCATAAACGATCCCCTGATTCGAAGGCGTACTAACGCCCGCAAACCATTCATAGGTCTGGAAAATTTTGGAAAGGGGAGCCCCCTAATGCAGGGTCAGAACTCGATTAGAGGGCAGGCGATTAGCAGATCAGGCTGATGGCCTGCTCAACCTGATCGTGACTCCATAGCAGTCGGCGCCCAATACGGAATGGCTGGGGAAAGCCGGGGATGGTGCGGCGCAGACGCCAAAGCGTTGTAGGGCTGCAGCGAAGAATCCCGCAGAACTCGTCGTTTGTGTGGAAGGGGTGTGTCATTGGCGTACCTCCAGTGTTGATCTGGAAGTAAAGTGACATTTCTAGAAAGCGATTTGGGCGGCTATTCGACCACTTCCTTGTCAGTTTTAGGACTGATTGCGGGGGCGGGCGGGGCAGGGGTTAGCGGGTAGCTGTTGGGAAGTGTTGAGCAAAGTGTTGAGCAAAAACGAAAAAGGCCCACCTTGCGGTGAGCCTAAGTCGTTGATTTATATGGTGCCGGCACCAGGAGTCGAACCCGGGACCTACTGATTACAAGTCAATGACAAAGGCCTTTTATCCACAGGCCGTAT
>JAIERF010000323.1 GCA_019747075.1 Pseudomonadaceae bacterium | reverse complement strand
TTGATTTTAAACGATATTTTTTTAGGCACGGGTTTTGCTAATCCTCTTGTACTAGACCGTCAAATGACGGCTCGCCGTGCGAGAGATGAGTATGAACCCAGTCGTCCGCCCCCCCTCCGTCGCTGAATTGCCACTGCCGGTTGCTGCTGAACCGGCCGTGCGCGCCGATCTGGAACAGACGTTTGCGCTGTTCAATCAGATGTCCACGCAGCTGAGCGAGTCCTACACCATGATGGAGGCGCGGGTCGCCGAGCTGAAAGGGCAGTTGGCCCTGGTCAGTGCCCAGCGCATGCAGGAGCTCGCCGAGAAGGAACGCTTGGCCCATCGCCTGCAGAGCCTGCTGGACCTGCTGCCCGGTGGGGTGGTGGTGCTGGACGGGCAGGGTGTGGTGCGCGAAGCCAATCCTGCTGCTTGCGGTTTGTTGGGTAAGCCACTGGCGGGCATGCTCTGGCGCCAGGTGATTGCCCGCAACTTCGCCCCGCGCAAAGACGACGGTCATGAAATCTCTCTAAAAGACGGTCGACGCCTGTCCCTGGCGACGCGCTCGCTGAGTGCCGAGCCGGGTCAGCTGATTCTGCTCACCGACCTGACAGAAACCCGGCGCCTGCAAGACCAACTGTCTCGGCACGAGCGTTTGTCGGCGCTGGGCCGAATGGTTGCCTCGTTGGCCCATCAAATTCGTACACCCCTTTCCGCAGCGCTGCTGTATGCCAGTCATTTGACTGAGCAGGTATTGCCGGTGGACCAGCAACAGCGGTTTGCCGGGCGCCTGAAAGAGCGTCTGCATGAGCTGGAGCATCAGGTGCGCGACATGCTGGTGTTCGCCCGTGGCGATTTGCCCTTGCCTGATCGTCTGGCGCCAAAAACCTTCTTCGCGGCCTTGCGGGCTGCGGCCGAGTCCCATGTGCAGGGGCATGCGGTGCGCTGGCAGTGCGACAGTCATACGGGTGAGTTGCTGTGCAATCGCGACACCCTGGTCGGTGCGGTGCTCAATCTGGTCGAGAATGCGCTGCAGGCTGCCGGCCCACAGGCGCGTCTGAAGGTGCATCTGTACAGCCGCGGCCAGCAGCTGCGCCTGTGCATCAGTGATAACGGTGAAGGTATCGACAGTGCCACCCTAGAGCGTCTTGGCGAGCCGTTCTTTACCACCAAGACCACCGGCACAGGTCTTGGGGTTGCCGTGGTCAAGGCTGTTGCCCGTGCCCATCAAGGCGATTTGCTGCTGCGCTCGCGTCCGGGTCGTGGCACCTGCGCCATTCTCACTCTGCCGCTGATTGCCGCGGCCCAACCGGTTACCCAGGAGTAATGGTCATGGTTGCCAAAGTGCTGTTGGTTGAGGATGACCGCGCCCTGCGTGAAGCGCTGGCCGATACCCTGCAGTTGGGTGGGCATGCCTATCGGGCGGTGGATAGCGCCGAGTCGGCCTTGCTGGCTTTGGCGCAGGAACCCTTTAGCCTGGTGGTCAGTGACGTCAATATGCCGGGCATGGATGGCCATCAGTTGCTGGCCCTGGTGCGTCAGCGCTACCCGCAATTGCCGGTGCTGCTGATGACTGCTTTTGGCGCGGTGGAGCGGGCGGTAGACGCCATGCGTCAGGGGGCGGCGGATTACCTGGTTAAGCCCTTTGAGCCCAAGGCCCTGCTGGATCTGGTGGCTCGGCATGCCCTGGGTCAAGCGTCGGTCGTCGATGGTGAGGGGCCGGTAGCCAATGAGCCCGCCAGCCAGCAGTTGTTGGAACTGGCCACTCGGGTGGCGCAGAGTGACTCTACGGTATTGATTTCCGGCGAGTCGGGCACCGGTAAGGAGGTGCTGGCGCGCTATATCCACCAGCAGTCGCCGCGGGCCAGCAAGCCGTTTGTGGCGATCAACTGTGCGGCGATTCCAGACAACATGCTGGAAGCCACCTTGTTCGGTCACGAGAAGGGTGCCTTCACCGGCGCGGTGGCGGCGCAGCCGGGTAAATTCGAGTTAGCCGAAGGCGGCAGCATTCTGCTCGACGAAATTTCCGAGATGCCCCTGGCGCTGCAGGCCAAGTTGCTGCGGGTGTTGCAGGAGCGCGAAGTGGAGCGGGTTGGCGCGCGCAAGCCGATTATTCTGGATATCCGCGTGATCGCTACCACCAACCGCGACCTGGCCGCCGAAGTGGCGGCTGGGCGCTTCCGTGAAGACCTCTACTATCGCTTGTCGGTATTCCCGCTGGCGTGGCGGCCTTTGCGTGAGCGTACTGCCGACATTCTGCCGCTGGCCGAGCGACTGTTGGGTAAGCACGTCAAAAAAATGAATCACGCGCCGGTACGCTTCTCGCCCCAGGCGCAAGCGTGCCTGATCGGTCATCCATGGCCGGGCAATGTGCGTGAGCTGGATAACGCCATTCAGCGCGCGCTGATCCTGCAGCAAGGTGGTTTGATCCAGCCCCAGGACTTGTGCCTGGGTACGCCGATTGGCCAGGCGATTGCGCCGCAGTCTTTGGCGCCGGTTTTGCTGGCGGTGCCGACGACGAGCCTGCCGTTGCCCGTCGAGTCTGTGGTCGTGGCCGGGGCCTTGGGGGATGACCTGCGCCGTCGTGAGTTCGAGCTGATCATCGACACCCTGCGCGCCGAGCGTGGCCGCCGCAAAGAGGCGGCCGAGCGTCTGGGCATCAGCCCGCGCACCCTGCGTTACAAGCTGGCGCAGATGCGCGATGCCGGCATGGATGTAGAAGCCTTTCTGTTCGCCAGCTAGGGCGTCCTTGCATGGTATGCCGAGACCCGGAGGCGTTATGCGCCTCCGGGTTTTTTCATTCAGAAGCCTTGCTGAGCGGCGAATAAGTTTTTTTGGCGCTCTGGCCCTCTTCTTGCAATCACCTGCATATCGCGCCGCGAAGCGTCAAAAAAACGCGGCCAATGGAGGAAGGTCATGAGCCAAGGTATCGAATTCAATCGCCTGATGTTGGAAATGCGCTCCATGCAAACGGAGGCGATGGCCCGTGCCAAACCTGCCGCCAGTGCGCAGGAAGTCGGTGCGCCGAGTTTCTCCGATATGCTCGGTCAGGCGGTCGGCAAGGTGAATGAAACCCAGAAGGCCTCCAACCAATTGGCCAGTGCGTTCGAGGTGGGGCAGAGCGGGATTGACCTGACCGACGTGATGATCGCGTCGCAGAAAGCCAGCGTGTCTTTTCAGGCCATGACCCAGGTGCGCAACAAGCTGGTTCAGGCCTATCAAGACATCATGCAGATGCCGGTTTAAGAGTGAGATTGAATCATGGCCGAAGCTGCCTTGGATAATTTGCCAACCACCACCGGCGGTGACGCTAAGCCGCCGCTGTTTGGTTTGAGCTTTCTGGAAAATCTCGCCGACATGCCGATGCTGCGTCAGGTCGGTTTGCTCGTGGGCCTGGCCGCCAGTGTGGCCATCGGCTTTGCCGTGGTGCTGTGGTCGCAGCAGCCGGATTATCGGCCGCTGTATGGCAGCCTGGCGGGGATGGATGCCAATCAGGTCACCGAAACCCTGGCCGCTGCCGACATCACTTACACCCTGGAGCCCAACTCCGGCGCCTTGCTGGTCAAGGCCGAGGACCTGGCGCGGGCGCGCTTGAAGCTGGCGACCGCCGGCGTCAATCCGGGCGATGGCAACCTGGGTTTTGAAATTCTCGATCAGGAGCAGGGCCTGGGCACCAGCCAGTTTATGGAGGCCACCCGCTATCGTCGTGGCCTCGAAGGCGAACTGGCCCGCACCATCTCCAGCCTCAATAACGTCAAGGCGGCCCGTGTGCACCTGGCGATTCCGAAAAGCTCGGTGTTCGTGCGTGACGAGCGCAAGCCGACCGCTTCAGTGCTGGTTGAGCTGTATCCGGGGCGTGGCCTGGAGGCCGGGCAGGTGATGGCGATCGTCAATCTGGTGGCCACCAGCGTGCCCGAACTGGATAAGTCGCAGGTGACGGTGGTCGATCAAAAAGGCGAGCTGCTCTCCGATCAGTCGGAGAACTCCGAGCTGAGCATGGCCGGCAAGCAATACGACTACAGCCGGCGCATGGAGGGGATGTTTACCCAGCGCGTGCACAATATTCTGCAGCCGGTGCTGGGCGCCGGTCGCTACAAGGCCGAGGTCTCGGCCGATGTGGATTTCAGCGCGGTGGAGTCCACCTCGGAGATGTTCAACCCGGACCAGCCAGCGCTGCGCAGTGAGCAAAAAGTTAACGAGCAGCGTCAGAGCAGCCTCGGCCCACAAGGTGTACCGGGAGCCCTGAGCAATCAGCCACCAGGCCCCGCGGCCGCCCCACAGCAAGCCGGTGGCGCCGCGGCTGCCGGCCCGGCTGCGGCCATCGCTGCGGGTCAGCCGTTGCTGGACGCCAATGGCGCGCAGGTCATCGACCCGGCCACCGGTCAGCCGATGTTGGCGCCTTATCCGGCGGACAAGCGTGAGCAGTCGACCCGTAACTTCGAGCTGGATCGTTCGGTCAGTTACACCAAGCAGCAGCAAGGCCGGCTGAAGCGCCTGTCGGTAGCCGTGGTGCTGGATGACCAGGCCAAAGTCGATGCCAAGACCGGCGAAGTCAGCACCGTGCCTTGGACCGCCGCCGAACTGGCGCGCTTTACCCGCCTGGTGCAGGACGCTGTGGGCTTCGATGCCAGCCGCGGTGACAGCGTCAGCGTGATCAACACCCCGTTCGCGGCGCAAAATGGCGACGAAGAACTGAGCATTCCGTTCTACACCCAGCCCTGGTTCTGGGACATCGTCAAACAAGTGCTGGGTGTGCTGTTTATCCTGGTGCTGGTGTTCGGCGTGCTGCGGCCGGTGCTCAATAACATCACCAATGCCGGCAAGGGCCATGGCGCCGGTGGTCATGGTGGCCGTGGTGGTGATGTAGACCTGGGCGAAATGGGCGGCCTGAACGGCGACCTGGCCGAGGATCGCGTCAGCCTCGGCGGGCCGCAGAGCATCCTGCTGCCAAGCCCCTCGGAAGGGTATGATGCACAATTGAACGCCATCAAGAGCCTGGTGGCAGAAGACCCAGGCCGTGTGGCCCAGGTCGTGAAAGAGTGGATTAACGCTGATGAGTGATGCCAAAGCCCCGGCGAAACTGAACAAGGTCGACAAGGCCGCGATCCTCCTGCTGTCCCTTGGTGAAACCGATGCTGCGCAGGTGTTGCGCCATCTGGGGCCCAAGGAAGTACAGCGCGTCGGTGTGGCCATGTCGCAGATGCGCAACATCCAGCGCGAGCAGGTTGAAGGCGTGATGGGCGAGTTCGTTTCCACCGTCGGCGACCAGACCAGTCTCGGCGTTGGTGCCGATGGCTACATCCGCAAGATGCTGACCCAGGCCCTGGGCGAAGACAAAGCCGGCAACCTGATCGACCGTATCCTGCTGGGCGGTAGCACCAGCGGCCTGGACAGCCTGAAGTGGATGGAGCCGCGCGCCGTGGCCGACGTGATCCGCTACGAGCACCCGCAGATTCAGGCCATCGTGGTGGCTTACCTCGACCCCGATCAGGCCGGTGAAGTGCTTGGTCATTTCGATCACAAGGTGCGTCTGGACATCGTCCTGCGCGTGTCGTCGCTGAACACCGTGCAGCCGGCGGCGTTGAAAGAACTCAACCTGATTCTGGAGAAGCAGTTCTCCGGCAGTGCCAGCACCAGCCGTGCGGCCATGGGTGGGGTCAAGCGCGCTGCAGACATCATGAACTTCCTCGACAGCTCGATCGAAGGCCAGTTGATGGACTCGATCCGCGAAGTGGATTCCGACCTTTCCGGGCAGATCGAAGACCTGATGTTTGTCTTCGACAACCTGGCCGATGTCGACGACAAGGGTATTCAGGCCCTGTTGCGTGAAGTGTCCTCGGATGTGCTGGTGCTGGCCCTGAAAGGCGCCGACGATGGCATCAAGGAAAAAGTCTTCAAGAACATGTCCAAGCGTGCCGCCGAACTGCTGCGCGACGACCTGGAAGCCCGTGGTCCGGTGCGCGTCAGCGATGTCGAGACAGCGCAGAAAGAAGTGCTGACCATCGCCCGGCGCATGGCCGATGCCGGCGAAATCGTCCTGGGTGGCGCTGGCGGCGAGGCGATGATTTAACCGCCAGCGGTTGCGGTTTTTCTCTGAATTCAGCACAGAAAGTTAGCCGGGAGTACAGGCATGGTCAGCAAGGAAGTCCCCAGCGAACTGATTCGCGCCAAAGATGTCAGCGCCTTCGATCGCTGGGACTTGCCGAGCTTCGAGGCGCTGGACAACGAGCCGGTGTACCGGGCCGAGCCCAGTGCCGCGGAGCAGGCGGCCACTGCCGCTGCCGAGGCGGTATTGGCGGCCGAGACGCCGCAGATGGAGGACGTGGAGCTGGAGGCGGTCAAGCCGCTGACCCTCGATGAACTCGAAGCCATTCGCCAGGATGCCTACAACGAAGGCTTCAGCACCGGCGAGAAAGACGGCTTCCATGCCGGCCAGCTGAAAGCCAAGCAGGAGGCCGACGTTCTCCTGTCGGGCAAGGTCGCGGTCCTTGAGCAGATGATGACCCAGCTGTTTGCCCCCATCGCCGAGCAGGATCAGCAGCTTGAGCGAGCACTGGTGCAGCTTGTCAGCCAGATGAGTCGTGAAGTGATTCGCCGTGAATTGCTGGCCGATTCCAGCCAGTTGACCCAGGTCTTGCGTGAAGCCTTGAAGCTGCTGCCCATGGGCGCCGGCAATGTGCGCATCCATATCAATCCGCAGGACTTCGAACTGGTCAAAGCCCTGCGCGAGCGCCACGAAGAAAACTGGCGAATTCTCGAAGACGAGCAGCTGCAACCCGGTGGTTGTCGGGTGGAGAGCGAGCACAGCCTGATCGATGCCAGCATCGAAACCCGCCTGGATCTGGCTCTAAAGCAATTATTCGAACAGCAGCGCGAACAGCTCAGCAACCCGCCGGCTGCCGACCAAATACTCGACCTCAGTGGCGAGTCCGCCGCCAGCGTTGAGGCGGCTGTGGCTACCGATGAGTCTGTCGATGCGCCTTGAACGCACCAGCTTTGCCAAACGCCTGAGTGGCTATATGGGCGCCGTGCGCCTGCCGACCCAGCCGGTGGTGGAGGGACGCTTGCTGCGCATGGTCGGCCTGACCCTGGAGGCCGAAGGGTTGCGCGCCTCGTTGGGCAGCCGTTGCCTGGTGATCAACGATGACAGCTATCACCCGGTGCAGGTCGAGGCCGAGGTCATGGGCTTCTCCGCCGGCAAGTTTTACCTGATGCCGGTGGGCAGCCTCACCGGTATCGCCCCCGGCGCGCGGGTGGTGCCGCTGGCGGACACCGGGCGGCTGCCGATGGGCATGTCGATGCTCGGTCGGGTGCTGGACGGCGCCGGCCGGGCCCTGGATGGCAAGGGCGGAATGAAGGCCGAGGACTGGGTGCCGATGGACGGCCCGGTGATCAACCCGCTCAAGCGCCACCCCATCAGTCAGCCGCTGGATGTGGGCATTCGCTCAATCAACGGCCTGCTTACCGTTGGCCGCGGCCAGCGTCTCGGTCTGTTTGCCGGTACGGGCGTGGGTAAGTCGGTGCTGCTGGGGATGATGACGCGCTTTACCGAGGCCGACATCATCGTCGTCGGGCTGATCGGTGAGCGGGGTCGCGAGGTGAAGGAATTCATCGACGAGATTCTCGGCGCCGAAGGCCTCAAACGCTCGGTGGTGGTTGCTTCGCCTGCCGATGAGGCGCCCCTGATGCGACTGCGCGCCGCCATGTACTGCACGCGTATCGCTGAATACTTTCGCGACAAGGGCAAGAATGTCCTGCTGCTGATGGATTCCCTAACCCGTTTTGCTCAGGCCCAGCGCGAGATTGCCCTGGCCATTGGCGAGCCGCCGGCGACCAAGGGTTATCCGCCGTCGGTGTTTGCCAAGTTACCCAAACTGGTGGAACGCGCCGGTAATGCCGAAGAGGGCGGCGGTTCGATTACTGCCTTCTACACCGTGTTGAGCGAAGGCGATGACCAGCAGGACCCGATCGCCGATGCTGCCCGTGGTGTGCTGGATGGCCACTTCGTGCTGTCCCGGCGCCTGGCCGAGGAGGGCCATTACCCGGCCATCGACATCGAGGCGTCTATCAGTCGGGTGATGCCGCAGGTGGTCAGCCCTGAGCACCTGCGCAATGCCCAGCGCTTCAAGCAACTGTGGTCGCGTTATCAGCAGAGTCGCGATTTGATCAGCGTCGGCGCCTATGTGCCGGGCGGCGATGCCGACACCGACCTGGCCATCGCTCGCCAGCCGACGATGGCGCGCTACCTGCGTCAGGGGCTGCTGGAAAG
>JAIERF010000022.1 GCA_019747075.1 Pseudomonadaceae bacterium | reverse complement strand
GGCAAGCCGATCGACCTGCAACGCCAATGGCGGCCGTGGGAGCAGTTGCCGGACGACCTGAAGATTGCCGTGATTGCAGCCGAGGATCAGAAGTTCGCCGAGCACTGGGGTTTTGATCTCGCCGCTATTCGCTCGGCCCTGGCCCACAACGAGCGCGGCGGCTCGTTACGCGGCGCCAGCACCCTCAGCCAGCAAGTGGCCAAGAACCTGTTCCTCTGGTCCGGCCGCAGTTGGCTGCGTAAAGGCCTGGAGGTCTGGTTCACCGGCTTGATCGAGCTGTGCTGGTCAAAACAACGAATTCTTGAGGTGTACCTGAATACCGTCGAATGGGGCGATGGCGTATTCGGTGCCGAAGCCGCCGCCCGTGCGCACTTTGGCAAGGGCGCGCCCTACCTGTCGAAACAGCAGGCGGCCTTGCTGGCGGCGGTATTGCCCAACCCGCGAGTCTGGAACCCGGCCAGGCCGAGCACCTATGTAGCCCGGCGAGCCAACTGGATTCGCCAGCAGATGTGGCAACTGGGCGGCAGCCACTACCTCAACCAGCTGCAACCGCAATGGTCACTGGGCTGGCCAGGCAAACCCTGAGCCGCTAGGTTCAGCGCTGCATGGCGCGCTTGGGTACCGCGTGCAGGGTCAACACCACCTCGTCCTGCACCCGCACCGTCAGCCCCCACTGCGGGTAGACCCAGGCTTCACCCTCGGGCAACGGCAAGCGCAGACGCGGCTGACCGAGGGTCGCCGCCACACGCTCGGCCAGTACGCTGGGAGGTGCGGTGAACTCCACACTCTCGATTGGCTGACGAGCCAGCTGGCCGACCATCTGTGCGCTCAGCGGTTGCTCCTCGCGCGCCAGCCCCACAGCCTTAACCAGACTGGCACGCTCGGCGCTGCTCAGCTGTACCTCGGCCTGCACCTGCCAGAGCCCCTCTTCTCCGCTGACCGGCCCGCGATAGAGCAGGCGCGCCCTTTGCTCGGCGGGTTGCGGCTGCAACCACAATTCACCCTCGACCTGGGCACTCAGGGCCGCCAGGGACAGACGCTCTTCTACCAGCGGCTGCAGCACCCGCGTCTGCCAGTCGGCCAACCATGGCAGCGGCGTTGGCGCTTGCGGCCCACGCATCAGCCAGGCGCCCCAGGCAAAAAACAACCCGGCCAGCAGGGCAAACAACAGCCAGTGCTGAACGCGCAGTGGTGGCATCGACATGAACCTCTCCCAAAAAACCAATGGCCATAAAAAAGCCGCACGGTGTGCGGCTTTTCGTGGGTGCTGCGCTTACGCCTGGATCGAGCCCTTGAGCTTGTTCATGGCGTTTTTCTCCAGCTGGCGAATGCGCTCAGCAGAGACGTTGTACTTGGCCGCCAGCTCATGCAGCGTGGCCTTCTCTTCCGCCAGCCAGCGTTGCTGCAGGATGTCGCGGCTGCGCTCATCCAGGCCTTCCAACGCTTCGTGCAGATGGGCAGTGGAGTTGTCGCTCCAGTCCGAAGCTTCCAACTGCACGGCAGGGTCGTAACGATGATCCTGCAGGTAGTGGGCAGGCGACTGAAACGCCTTGTCATCATCGTCATCGGCCGCCGGGTCGAAGGCCATGTCGTGGCCCGTCAGGCGACTTTCCATCTCGCGCACTTCACGGGGCTCAACGCCCAGGCTTTCCGCCACGGCGTGCACTTCATCGTTGCTCAGCCAGGCCAGACGCTTCTTCTGGCTGCGCAGGTTGAAGAACAGCTTGCGCTGCGCCTTGGTGGTGGCGACCTTGACGATGCGCCAGTTGCGCAGGATGAACTCGTGAATTTCCGCCTTGATCCAGTGCACGGCAAAGGACACCAGGCGCACACCCATCTCCGGGTTGAAGCGCTTGACGGCCTTCATCAGGCCGACGTTGCCTTCCTGGATCAGGTCGGCCTGGGGCAAGCCATAACCGGAGTAGCTGCGGGCGATATGCACGACAAAACGCAGGTGGGCCAACACCATCTGGCGGGCCGCTTCCAGGTCTTGCTGATAGAACAGGCTCTCGCCCAATTCACGCTCCTGCTCAGGGCTCAACAGCGGAATGCTGTTTACCGCATGCACATAGGCTTCCAGGTTGGCACCCGGGACTAAGGCATAAACAGGTTGCAAAGAAGTGGTCATGCGAATCCTCCGACTCACGAAACGGGCTGCAGTCTAACATTGTCGATTTAGTCAGGGAACCGCAGGAAAAGTTCCCTTACACTTACACAAATCTAATAAAAACAAGCACTTACTATCTTGGCGCGAGCTCGCGCAGATGGCGAGCGACGGCCAGCCAGGCACCAATATAGCCCAGCAACACCGCCCCCAGCAGCAGCGACAGGCCATCGCCCGGCGGTACGCCACCCAGGGCGAAGTCGCTGCCATACAGGCCCGCCAGACGCACCACGGCATCGTTCAGCCAGTCCAAACCGAAGGCCAGCACCAGCCACGCCAGCAAACCAGCCCCCACACCATACAGCGCACCCATATAAAGGAACGGCCGGCGCACATAACTATCCGTCCCCCCCACCAGTTTAATGACCTCGATTTCGGTGCGGCGGTTCTCGATATGCAGACGAATGGTATTGCCGATCACCAGCAACAGCGCCGACACCAGCAACAGGGTCAGACCAAAGACGAAACGCTCGCCGAGTTTGAGAATGGCGCTCAAGCGCTCGACCCAGACCAGGTCCAGCTGTGCCTGCTCGACATTGGGCTGCTCGGCCAGGCGCAAGCGCAGGGCCTCCAGATTGGCTTTGTCGACCACTTCCGGGGTGACCAGAATCACGCTCGGCAGCGGGTTATCCGGCAAGTCCTTGAGTGCCTCGCCGAGGCCCGACAGCTGCTGGAACTCTTCCAGGGCCTGCTCACGGCTGATCCAGTCGGCGGCGGCCACATCGTCCATCGCTGCGATCTCGTCGCGCAGGCGCTGAGCCTCAGCAGGGCTGGCCTCCAGCTTGAGAAACAGGGAAATCTGCGCAGCGCGCTGCCAGGAGCCGCCGAGTCGCTCGACATTGCTCAGCAGCAACGACAAGCCCATCGGCAGACTCAGGGCAATGGCCATCACCAAACAGGTAAAGAAGCTGCCGATCGGCTGCTTGAGCAGACGGCGCAGGCTGTCGATCAGGCTGGTGCGGTGGCTTTCGGCCCAGGCATGCAGCAACTGCTGGAAGCTGGGGCCGTCACTGACCGGTTTTTCCGGCTTGTTCGGGCTGCCGCCGACCCGCTCGGCCGGTTGCGAATTACGTGTGGCACTCATCAGCTGGCCTCCCCGTCACCAATCAAGCGGCCGCGCTGCAGGGTCAGCATGCGGTGGCGCATGCGCGCAATCAGCGCCAGGTCGTGACTGGCGATCAGCACGCTGGTACCCAGGCGGTTGATGTCTTCAAACACGCCCATGATTTCCGCGGCCAGGCGCGGGTCGAGGTTACCGGTGGGTTCGTCCGCCAGCAACAACGCCGGCTGATGCACCACCGCGCGGGCAATGCCGACGCGCTGTTGCTGGCCAGTGGAGAGGTCACCAGGGTATTGCTCGGCTTTGTCCGACAGGCTGACGCGCTCCAGGGCCGACATCACCCGCTTGGCGATATCAGCCTTGGACAGGCCGAGAATCTGCAGCGGCAGGGCGACGTTGTTGAACACGGTGCGATCGAACAGCAGTTGGTGGTTCTGGAACACCACGCCGATCTGCCGGCGCAGGAACGGAATCTGCGCATTGGTGATGGTCGACAGGTCCTGCCCGGCCAGCAGCAGCTTGCCGCTGGTGGGCCGTTCCATCGCCAGCAGCAGGCGCAGCAGAGTACTTTTGCCGGCGCCGGAGTGGCCGGTAACGAACAGGAACTCGCCACGGCGCACGCGAAAACTCAGCTCGTGCAGGCCGACGTGGCCGTTGGGGTAACGCTTGCCGACCTGCTCAAACCGAATCATGCACGCTCCTGACCATCGAACAGGGCGCGCACAAACGGCTCCGCCTCGAAGGTGCGCAAATCATCAATGCCTTCGCCCACGCCGATATAACGGATCGGCAAGGCAAACTGCTTGGCCAGGGCGAAGATCACCCCGCCCTTGGCGGTGCCGTCCAGCTTGGTTAGCGCCAGGCCGGTGAGGTTGACCGTCTGATTGAACTGCTTGGCCTGGTTGATGGCGTTCTGCCCGGTGCCGGCGTCCAGCACCAGCAGCACTTCGTGGGGCGCCGTGTCGTCCAGCTTGCCGATCACCCGACGGACCTTCTTCAACTCTTCCATCAGGTTGTCTTTGGTGTGCAGACGCCCGGCGGTATCGGCGATCAGCACATCCATGCCGCGCGCAGTGGCAGCCTGCACCGCATCGAAGATCACCGAGGCCGAGTCGGCACCGGTGTGCTGAGCGATGACCGCAATCTGGTTGCGCTCGCCCCACACTTGCAACTGCTCGACGGCGGCGGCGCGGAAGGTGTCGCCGGCGGCCAGCATGACTTTCTTGCCTTCCAACTGCAGCTTCTTGGCCAGCTTGCCGATGGTGGTGGTCTTGCCAGCGCCGTTGACGCCGACCACCAGAATCACGAACGGCTTGTTGGCCGCGCTGATCTGCAGCGGCTTTTCCACCGGACGCAGCAGCGCCGCCAGTTCTTCCTGCAGCGCCTTGTACAGAGCACCGCTGTCGGCCAGCTCTTTACGCGCCACGCGTTTGGTCAGGCTTTGCACGATGGCCGTGGTGGCTTCAACGCCAACGTCGGCGGTCAGCAGACGGGTTTCAATCTCGTCCAGCAGATCGTCGTCGATGGCCTTTTTGCCGAGAAACAGACTGGCCATGCCCTCACCGAGGCTGGCGCTGGTCTTCGACAGGCCCTGCTTGAGGCGAGCAAAGAAGCTGGCTTTTTGCTCTTCCGCACTGACCACGACTGCGGTGGTTTCTGCCACAGGCGCGGCAACCGGAGCCACAGCTGTGGTTGCTGTTGCGGGAGCCGCGACCTCGGCAGCAGCAGGCGCCGCGCCGGGCAACAGACGAGCGAAGAAACCGGGTTTGACCGGGGACTCTGCGGGCGCATCAGGGTTGGGACCGACAACCAGCGACAAATCGCTGACTGGTGCCTCGACCGGCGCAGGGCTGACAGCAACAGCCTCGACTACCGCCGCTTCCACAGTAGCGGGCACAGCCACCGGCTCAGCAGCCGCAACAGGTGCTTCAACCACCAGCGCCACAGGCAGTTCAGGCTGCACTGCCGGGGTCTCAACCACCGGCTCAGCCGCGGCAGGCGTAATGACTGCGACGTCGACTACCGCCACTTCCGAGATGACCGGCAGCGGAGCCGGCTCGGCTGGAGCCACGCTGATCGGCGCAGGCGTGGCAGCTGCGGGCGTTTCCGCTACGGCGGGAGCGGCCTTAAAGCGGGCAAAGAAACCGGGCTTGGCCGCTGGCTCAACCGCCGCCGGCGTCACTGGCGCTGGCGCGTCACTGACCAGCGGGGCAACGGTAGGCGCAACAGGCTCAGCCGTTGCTTCAACCACCGCCTCAACGGTAACAACGGCCGCTGGCAGTGGCTGCGGCTGCGACACAGCCTGGCCTGCAGCTTCGGCCGTAGTCGCGGCCGGCGAGGGCTCGGCACTAGGGGTAGCCGGCGCTTGAGCGGCAGGGGTTTCGCCCTGGGGCTTTTTACGCATCCAGCCGAACAGGCTTTTCTTCTCGCCGGCATCGCCCGGAGTCTTCTTGTCGTCGTCGGAACCAAACATGAGGCACGGGTATCTCAAGGAAGCGCAGCACGGCTACTCGACAGCTCAGTTCAACCACGCCAACGCCGGAAAAACGGGCGCTACGCGGACAAAACCAGCTTGTCGCAGTACTGGCCGTGGTCGCCAGTAAAACGGATGCGTATCCTAGCACCTCCTCGCCCGCCGACGCTAAGGCCACGCGGGCCGTCTGACAGGTCAAATAATTCGATGAAGTCACTTACTCGCAGCGCCGCCAGCCTGCTGTTATTGGCCCTGTGCCTGCCGTCACTGGCCGGCGCCAGCAGTGCCCCAGCCACCCATGAATTTCGCCTGGACAACGGCCTCAAGCTGATCGTGCGCGAAGATCACCGCGCGCCAGTGGTGGTCTCCCAGCTTTGGTACAAGGTTGGCTCCAGCTACGAGACGCCAGGCAAGACCGGCCTGTCCCACGCCCTCGAACACATGATGTTCAAGGGCAGCGCCAAGCTCGGCCCCGGCGAATCCTCACGGGTGCTGCGCGAACTGGGCGCGGAAGAAAACGCCTTCACCAGCGACGACTACACCGCCTATTACCAAGTGCTGGCCAGCGACCGCCTGAGCGTCGCCTTCGAGCTGGAGGCCGACCGCCTGGCCAGCCTGCGCCTGCCGCCGGAAGAATTTAAGCGCGAGATCGAGGTGATCAAGGAAGAACGCCGCCTGCGCACCGAGGACAACCCCTCGGCCAAGGCCTACGAGCGCTTCCAGGCCCTGGCCTTCCCCGCCAGCGGCTACCACACCCCGACCATTGGCTGGATGGCTGACCTCGAACGTATGACGGTCGAGGAGCTGCGCGCCTGGTACGAGACCTGGTACGTGCCCAACAACGCCACCCTGGTGGTGGTCGGTGACGTGGTGCCCAGCGAGGTCCACGCCCTGGCACAGCGCTACTTCGGCAGCATCGCCCAACGGCCGGTGCCCCAGGCGCAAATCCCCCTGGAGCTGAGCACCCCCGGTCAGCGCCTGCTGACCCTGCATCTGCCGACCCAACTGCCGAGCCTGATGATGGGCTTCAACGTGCCCGGCCTGGCCACCAGCAAAACCCCGCGCGAGGTGCATGCCCTGCGCCTGATCGGCGCCCTGCTCGATGGCGGCTACAGCGCGCGCCTGCCGAGCCGTCTGGAACGCGGTGAAGAGCTGGTCTCCGGCGCCGGTTCCAGCTATGACGCCTACACCCGTGGCGACAGCCTGTTTGTCCTCAGCGCCACACCCAACGTGCAAAAAGGCAAGACCCTGGCCGAGGTCGAAGCCGGTCTCTGGCGCCAACTGGACGACCTGAAAACCACCCCGCCGAGCGCCGAGGAGCTGGCTCGCGTGCGTGCCCAGGTCATCGCCGGCCTGGTCTATGAGCGCGACTCGATCACCAGCCAGGCCACCACCATTGGTCAGCTGGAAACCGTCGGCCTGTCCTGGCAGTTGATGGACGCGGAGCTGGCCGAACTGAGCGCCGTGACCCCCGCCGACATCCAGCAGGCCGCACGCACCTACTTCACCCACGAGCGCCTGAGCGTTGCCCATATTCTTCCCGAGGACACCCGCCATGACTGAGCGTAACGGTATGCGCTATGGGGTGCTGGGCCTGATCGTCCTGACCCTGCTGATCTTTCTCGGCCTGATGGTGGCCATGCAGAGTTCCTCCACCAGTGAACCCACTGCGCCGGGCGCAACAGCCGCTCCCGCACTGGAATCCCTGGCCGCCCTCGACGGCCAGGCACCGGCCCGCCGCGCCCTGGATATCCAAACCTGGACAACCGCCGAAGGCGCCAAGGTGCTGTTTGTGGCCGCACCACAACTGCCGATGTTCGACCTGCGCCTGACCTTCGCCGCCGGCAGCAGCCAGGACGGCAACGTGCCCGGCCTGGCCATGCTGACCAACGCCATGCTCAATGAAGGCGTTGCCGGCAAGGATGTCGGCGCCATCGCCGAAGGCTTCGAGGGCCTCGGCGCCCACTTCGGCAACGGCGCCTACCGCGACATGGCCGTCGCCAGCCTGCGCAGCCTCAGCCAGCGCGACCTGCGCGAGCCGGCCCTGGCGCTGTTCACCGAGGTACTGGGCGCGCCGAGCTTCCCAGCCGACTCCCTAGGGCGCATCCAGAACCAGCTGCTGGCCGGCTTTGAATACCAGAAGCAGAACCCCGGCAAACTGGCCGGCATCGCCCTGTTCGAAGCCCTTTATGACACCCATCCCTACGCCCATTCCAGCGATGGCAACGCCCAGTCGATCCCAGCCATTACTCTTGAGCAGCTGCGCGCCTTCCACGCCAAGGCCTACACCGCCAGCAATGCGGTGATCGCCGTGGTTGGTGACCTTAGCCGCAGCGAGGCCGAAGCCATCAGCGCCCAGGTCTCGGCCGCTCTACCCAAGGGTCCGGCCCTGGCCAAAACCCCTCAGCCAGACGTACCGAAAGCCGGCCGCCAGCATATCGAGCACCCCTCCAAGCAGACCCACCTGCTGCTGGCCCAGCTCGGCATCGACCGCCGCGAACCCGACTATGCCGCGCTGTATATCGG
>JAIERF010000368.1 GCA_019747075.1 Pseudomonadaceae bacterium | reverse complement strand
GTGGCCACCACAGCCAAGCTGGTTGCGCTTACGCGCAACGCGCCATGCCTGGCGCACGCAAAAGAAAACCCCGCCGAAGCGGGGTTTGCAGACTGTGTCCTGACATCCATGTTCAGACCGCCATCCTGGCGGAGCTCCAGCATTTCAGTGCTGGCGGCTTGCGCTTCCTGCGCGACGTCCTTGGTGCACAGATTAGTCAGTGGCAAATTTCGACGATAGCGCCAATCGCCAGCACGCCTTGTAAGCCAAAGCCTACAAGGAAACCAAGCAACCGCTTGTTTGCCTTTATTTTGTGACGCAGGTCTTGTTAGACTGCCTTTGTCCTACAAAAACAACAGGCCGCGCTCACGTGGCCACAGGGTCAAGACCATGCGCGTAGTTGCGATTGCCCTTGGCTGCCTGGCGGCAGTCAGCACCATCACTCCCGTCCTTGCCGGCGGCCAAAGCCAGCTAGGCGACCCCAAGGCCAGCGCCGAACAGGTGTTCTGGGGCCAGTTGTATGCCAGCGGCGGCAGTTCGCTGTATTGCGCCAAGGCCTTCGACCAGAACCATGGCCAGCTGATGCCCAGCCCTGTCTACGCCAGCAAGCAGATCAAAAGCGCCCTGCGTTGCGTCACCGACACGCAATGCCTGGCCGCCAACCCGCAATACCCCTACATGCTCGCCGACCTGCACAACCTCTACCCGGAGCTGACCCGCGTCGAGCTGGCCCGCCGCAGCGCTCAGTTCGGCGACCTGGGTGACGATGTACCGAGCAAATTCGCCGCCATCGGCTGTGACCTGAAGAGCAGCTTCCAGCTGGTGGAGCCGCGCGATGCGGCCAAGGGCAACGTCGCCCGCGCCATCTTCTATATGCACATTGAGTACGGCCTGCCGATTGTCGGCCAACTGCAGATGTTCAAGCAGTGGCACCAGATGGACCCGCCCGACGCCGAAGAACAGGCACGCAACGACAAGATCGCCAGCCTGCAAGGCAACCGCAATCGCTTTATCGACGACCCAAGCCAGGTCGAACTGCTGATCAAGGACTGAGCGCATAGGCACAGCCCTATCCAGGTAAAAAACCCGGATAAAAAAACGCCCCGAACCAGTCGGGGCGTTTTTGCTACTGCGTCAACAGACTTAGCCGTTGAACACGTCATCCACGGACGTCAGCGGGTAGTGCTTCGGATACGGCAGGGTCGCCACACCACTTTCGATCGCAGCCTTGGCTACCGCATCGCAAACCACGTTGATCAGACGCTTATCCATCGGCTTCGGAATGATGTACTCACGGCCGAACGCCAGCGGCGCGCCGCCGTAGGCGTCACACACGTCCTGCGGTACCGGTTGCTTGGCCAGGTCACGCAGGGCCAGGGCGGCGGCAATCTTCATTTCTTCGTTGATGCGGGTAGCGCGAACATCCAGGGCGCCACGGAAGATGAAGGGGAAGCCGAGTACGTTGTTAACCTGGTTCGGGTAGTCCGAACGGCCGGTGGCCATGATCACGTCGTCGCGCGTGGCGTGGGCCAGGGCCGGGCTGATTTCCGGGTCCGGGTTGGAGCAAGCGAACACGATCGGATTGGCCGCCATACGCTTCAGGCCGTCGGCCTCCAGCAGGTTGGCACCCGACAGGCCAACAAACACATCGGCACCGTCGAGGGCATCGAACAGGCTGCGCTTGTCGGTTTCGTGGGCGAATGCTGCTTTGTACTGGTTCAGGTCGTCGCGACCAGCGTGAATCACGCCTTTGCGGTCGACCATAAAGATGTTCTCGATCTTGGCGCCCATGCTGACCAGCAACTTCATGCAGGAGGTCGCGGCAGCGCCAGCACCCAGGCAGACGATCTTGGCTTCGGGCAGGGTCTTGCCGACGATTTCCAGAGCGTTGAGCATACCGGCCGCGGTAACGATGGCGGTGCCGTGCTGATCATCGTGGAACACCGGAATGTCGCACTGTTCGATTAGCGTGCGCTCGATTTCAAAGCACTCAGGTGCCTTGATGTCTTCCAGGTTGATGCCACCAAAGGTGATGGAAATACGCCGTACGGTGTCGATAAACGCCTGCGGGCTCTCGGCTTCAACTTCGATATCGAACACGTCGATACCGGCGAAACGCTTGAACAGCACGCCTTTGCCTTCCATCACTGGCTTGGACGCCAGCGGGCCGAGGTTGCCCAGACCGAGGATGGCCGTACCGTCTGAAATGACTGCGACCAGGTTACCTTTGCCGGTGTATTTGTAAGCCAGCTCAGGGTCACGGGCGATTTCCCGCACTGGTTCCGCCACACCCGGACTGTACGCCAGCGCGAGGTCGCGGGCCGTGGCAGTGGGCTTGGTCAACTCGACACTCAGCTTCCCCGGACGAGGATTGGCGTGGTATTCGAGAGCGGCAGTTTTCAGATCAGACATGGTGGCATTTCCGCTTTGGGGGCTGTGAAACAGACAAGAGGTCGAGGATACGGCAAGAGGCCCAGGCCTCACAAGACCGTTGAGCCAGCCGGACCATGGGGCTCTAACGCAATATTTTCAGCCAGTCACCGGGACGCGGCTCACCATCGGGATAGAGTCCGTTGAGAAGACGTAGTGTCGCTTGTGGATCATCCGGCCACTTGCTGGCCGTGGCCAGGGCGGCCATTTTATCGCCCGCTTTCGCCTGGCGCAGATGCACGCGCAGCGGCTGCGCCAGCTTGGCATCGGCGGCGGCCAGCGGGCGGAAACTGTTGATCACCTGCATAAAGTGTTGGTCCTCGCTCTCCAGCGAGCCGCGACCTTTGACGGCGGCAATAAACTGATAGGCGCGTGAATCCTTGTAGATGATCGCCACGCGCTTGGCCGGCGTGCCGGCGATGATCCCGGTATAACCGTGCAAACCGCCGCCCTTGAGGGTTTGTTCCTGCACCAGGCGCTGGCCCTTGGCGCGCTGGCGGAGCAACTCTTCGGGACTCAAGCCCGGCTCCGCGGCGCTCACCGTCATGGCTACAAAGGCTTGCTGATCGGCGGTGTGGACGATGACCGCATCGGGGCGATTGAGCAGCGCCCAACCGGCGGGGAAGTCCAGGGCGATACCCAGCTCGGCATGGTAGAAGTGCTGGCCACGACGCACCCCAGTGGCCGCCGAATCACCGAAGGGCAAGCCTTCCAGGTGCTGCAGGAACACCTCGCGATTGACCTCCTGCTTGCCGCCGGCCAGGGCGCGGGCCGGGCCGATCACCTCCTGCAGGCGGCGATCATTGTCCGGGTGGCTGTCGAACACGCCGTGGTAACTGCTCTCGGGCACCGCCTGGCCGCGCTTGGCGGCCTGGTCGCGGGCGAACACTTCCTGATTCTTCAGCACTTTGACCACTTCGATCATCGCCTGCGGGTCGTAGCCGCTGCGCGCCAGGTACTGGGCACCAAGGCCGTCGGCCTCCAGTTCCATGTCCCGGCCATAGCCGCTGACCACCGCGGTGCCGAGCACATTGGTGACATCCGCCGCCGCGCTGACGCCGGTGCCGATGGCCACTGCCTGGCCGAGAATGCCCCAGGCCGTCGACTGGCTTTGCTGCTGCACGCTGTGCCGCGCCGTGACATGGCCGACTTCGTGACCAAGCACCGCAGCCAGCTCGGCCTCGGAGTTGAGGTAGGCCAGCAGGCCGCGGTGGATATAGATGTAGCCGCCGGGCAAGGCGAAGGCGTTGATGTCCGGCGAATCGACCACGGTGAAGTGGTAACTCAGGTTACTGCGATGGCTGTTCTTGGCCACCCGCTCGCCAACCTGCTGCACATAGGCCTGCAGCTTCTCGTCGGCGTAGCGCGGGTTCTCTTTGAGAATCTGCTGGTTGTAGCTGTGCCCCAGAGCCAGCTCCTGCTGCTCACTCATCATCACGAAATCGGTGCGCCCGGTGGCCGGGTTGTGCGCACAACCCGTCAGCAGAGCGCAGCCCAGCAGCAACACAGCAACTCGCAAACTCATGGCAACTCCTCAAACATGGCCGGATGACTCAAGGGCAGCAGCCAGCGCGCCTGGCCGTTTTTTACGCCGCCACGCCTGGCACGGTCAATCACCCAACCACGCGCCTCGACCTGCTGGCCCGGCAGACGTTGCAGCGCCGCCTGATCGAAGCCGGCCAATTGCGCCGGGCTGATACGCAGCACCAGCGGGCCGTACAACTCGATCCACAGGCCACCACGATTGCGTTGCACGCGCTCAACCCGGCCACGCAGCACGGCGAAACCCGAGTTACGCAGCTGCTCAGGCGTCAGGACTGGCGATTTTTGCCACAGGCCCTGACGGGCTTCGCGCGCCTGCTGCTCGGCAACACGCTGGCAAGCGACCTGAGCGGTATTCGGCGGGATGGCCACCAGATAGCCCAGGCCTTCGGCCAACAACTGAGCTTCCAGATTCTGCCCCTGGCTGTCGTAGGCGTGGGCCAGGGTGCGACCGTAATGGTCCTTGGCCTGACTGCCGAGCTGTAAACCCACGCGCCCGTCATTGGCCGCCACCAACGCCTGCAACCGGCGCTGGGCCTGCACCGCGAACGGCTCGACCGGGCGACCGTGATGGCCCAGCTCCGGCGTGTTGACACCGATCAGGCGCACATTGCGGCCATCCTGCAGGCGCAGGGTATCGCCATCCAGCACCTTGCTGACCCGCACCTGCGTAAGCGTGCCCGGCGCCAGGCACGCGGCCGGCGCCGCCAACGTGGTCAGCAGGCAAACAAAAAAGGCGCCCACCAGGGACGCCTTTTTCAGTAGTGCGGTACAACCCATGGGGGCTGCCGTCACTGCGCGCAAGCTTACTGCTTGGCGCCGAACATGCCGAAACGCTGCTTGAAGCGATCAACACGGCCGCCGGTGTCGAGCATCTTCTGCTTACCGGTGTAGAACGGGTGGCACTCGGAGCACACGTCGAGGCTCAGTGGCTTGCACAGAGTCGAACGGGTCTTGATCACGTTGCCGCAGCTGCAGGTTGCGTCGATAGCGTCGTATTGCGGGTGGATTTCAGCTTTCATGGTACATCCTCGGGTTATGTGTGCCGCCACCCGACCCCTGTCGAGTACCGCACGGAAATAGGCCGCGGATGATACCAGAGCAGCAGGTCGATGCAAGCGCCCCCGGCGCGCCTGGCGACGCACGGCCGTGCTAGGATCGCCGGGCCATTTTCGGAGCCCGCTGTGCCTGCCACCATCCTGCGCCTTGCCTTGCCCTCACCGCTGCGCCGCCTGTTCGACTACGCGGTGCCGGCCGACCTGCAACACATCGCCTGGCAACCGGGCATGCGCCTGCGGGTGCCGTTTGGCCGCCGCGAGATCATTGGCATTCTGGTGGAGGTCAGCCAGCACAGCGAGGTCCCGGCCGACAAGCTCAAGCCTGCCCTGGCCTTACTCGACGCCCAAAGCCCGCTGCCGCCGGCGCTGTTCAAGCTGTGCCTGTGGACCGCCCAGTATTACCAGCACAGCCTCGGCGACACCCTGAGCTGGGCCTTGCCGGTGCTGCTGCGCCAGGGCGAACCGGCTGAAGCGCGCCAGGAGCGCTTCTGGCAGATCGCCGCTGGCGCCCAGCTGGACGACCCGCGCCTTGCCCGCGCGCCGCGTCAGCGCGAAGCCCTGCAAACCCTGGCCCAGCACCCCCACGGCGTGCCGCACCGACTGCTCAGCCAATTGCAGCTGAACAAGGACAGCCTCGACCTGCTGCTGGAAAAAGCCCTGGTCACCTGCGAGGCGCGCCGCCATCCACTCGCGGCGCGCCACCTGAACTGGCTGGCGCAGCCGGAACTGCCGCTCAACCCCGAACAGCAAAGCGCTGTCTCGGCGATTCAGTCGGCGGGCGGCCACTTCAATGCCTTCCTGCTGGCCGGCGTCACCGGCAGCGGCAAGACCGAGGTCTACCTGCAGCTGATCCACCAGACCCTGGCAGCCGGTAAGCAGGCGCTGGTGCTGATCCCGGAGATCAACCTCGGCCCCCAGACCCTGGCGCGCTTCGAGCAGCGCTTTAATGCGCGGATCGCCCTGCTGCACTCCAACGTCAACGACCGCGAACGCCTGGATGCCTGGCTGGCCGCCCGCGACGGCGAGGCCGACATCATCATCGGCACCCGTTCGGCGCTGTTCACGCCGATGCTCAAGCCCGGCCTGATCATCATCGACGAGGAGCACGACGCCTCCTATAAACAGCAGGAAGGCCTGCGCTACCACGCCCGCGATCTGGCCCTGGTGCGCGCCCGCCAGGAGAACATCCCGATCGTGCTCGGCTCCGCCACACCATCGTTGGAAAGCCTGCACAACGCCCACGCCGGCCGCTACGCCCTGCTCAAGCTTACCCAGCGGGCCGGCGGCGCCCAGCCACCGCGCTTCCTGCGCCTGGACATCAAGAGCCTGCCGCTCGACAGCGGCATCTCCGGCCCACTGCAGCAGGCGATCAAGCAAACCCTGACTGCCGGTCAGCAGGTGCTGGTGTTTCTCAACCGCCGCGGCTTTGCCCCCACCCTGCTCTGTCACGATTGCGGCTGGATCAGCCAGTGCCCGCGCTGCGATGCGCGGATGACCGTGCACCAACGCTCCGGCGAACTACGCTGCCACCACTGCGGCTACAGCGAACGCTCGCCACGCAACTGCCCGGACTGCGGCAAGGTCGACCTGCGCCCCCTCGGCGCCGGCACCGAAAGGGCCGAAGAACGCCTGGAAATCCTCTTCCCGGACACCCCTGTACTGCGCATCGACCGCGATAGCACCACGCGCAAAGGCGCCATGGACCAGTTGCTCACCACCATCCACCACGGCGAGCCGTGCATTTTGGTCGGCACCCAGATGCTCGCCAAAGGCCATCACTTCCCGCGCGTGACCCTGGTGGCGATTCTGGATGCCGACGGCGGCCTGTTCTCTGCGGACTTTCGCGCCAGCGAGCGCATGGCCCAATTGATCGTTCAGGTCGCCGGCCGCGCCGGACGGGCCGAAGAGGCCGGCCGAGTGATCATCCAGACCCACCTGGCCGACCATCCGCTGCTGGTGCAACTGACCGAGCAGGGTTACTTCGCCTTCGCCGAGCAGGCCTTGAGCGAGCGCCGCAGCACCGGCCTGCCGCCGTTCTCGCACCTCGCCCTGCTGCGCGCCGAGGCCCATAAACCAGGGCAGGCCGAGGAATTTCTCGACCAGGCCTGCAGCGAAGCCGAACACCTGCTGGCGGAATTAGCCCTGCATGGCGTCGAGCTGCTCGGACCGATTCCCGCACCGATGGAGCGCCGCGCCGGGCGATACCGTGCGCAATTGTTGTTGCAAGCCAACGCCCGCGCGCCACTGCACCGTCTATTGGCAGCACTGCTGGCCGAACTGGAGCGCATGCCCAGTGGCCGCGCGGTGCGCTGGTCGTTGGATGTCGACCCCATCGACCTGTTCTGAGCCACCCACCTGGGCCGATAAATCGCCATCTACCGCTTAACCCTTGAAGCACCGGGCGAAGCACGCCGATAATGCCCGGCTTTAATCCCGCGCCATGGCGCCGCCGCTTGCCGGCCTGAGAGCAGATCATGAAAGACACCATTCGCCAGCTGATCCAGCAAGCCCTCGCCAACCTGACCACTGCAGGTGTGCTGCCGGCAGGCCTGAGCCCGGCGATCCAGGTGGAAAACACCAAGGACAAGACCCACGGCGACTTCGCCAGCAACATCGCCATGATGCTGGCCAAGCCGGCCGGTATGAAACCGCGCGACCTCGCCGAACAGCTGATCGCCGCCCTGCCGGCCGATGCCAGCGTCAGCAAGGTCGAGATCGCCGGCCCCGGCTTCCTCAATTTCTATCAAGACAACCAGGCTCTGGCTCAGCGCCTGGAAGTCGCCCTGGCCGATGCCGCCCTGAATGTGCGCAAGGTCGGCCCGGCGCAGCGCGTGGTGGTCGACCTGTCCGCGCCTAACCTGGCCAAAGAGATGCACGTCGGCCATCTGCGCTCGACCATCATCGGCGACGGCGTCGCCCGTGTGCTCGAATTCCTCGGTGACGAGGTGATCCGCCAGAACCACGTTGGCGACTGGGGCACCCAGTTCGGCATGCTGTTGGCCTATATGCAGGAAAACCCAGCCGCCGCCGACAGCGAACTGTCCGACCTGGAAAACTTCTACCGCGCCGCGAAG
>JAIERF010000210.1 GCA_019747075.1 Pseudomonadaceae bacterium | reverse complement strand
GTTCGATCAATTTCGCGCAGGTATTTGTACCAGCGATAAATTCGCGCGCGGATGCGCCATTGGTAGATCGGGCCGATGGCCTTGGACAGCGGAAACAGCACCATCAACAGCGGAATCAGCAGGATGATGTAGCGGTCGGCCAGGGAGGCAATGCGAAACGGCAGGTGGCGTTGCAGCAGCGGCAGGCCGTCCTGGTAGTAGCGCTTGGCATCCTTGGCCAGTTCGAAGGTCAACGGGCCGGCATTAGGAAAGGCGCCGGGCGGGTCGAGCAGGCTGCCGGCGGCCATCACCTCGCGGGCGGCGTCGAGAAACAGCGGCGCCAGGCCCGGGTGAAAATCGTCATTGATCACCAGGGTGGCAGCGGGTGCGAGCATCGGCGTGTCCTGGGCCGGAGCGTTGGCCGCTAGGTTGAGCAGGCCTTCACCGACCCGGATGCGGTTGAAGTACGGCAGCCTCGCCGCATAGGCAGCCGCGCGGCGAAAACCGGCCAGGCGCAGCTCAGGGTGGCTGGCCAGTTGTTGGATCAACGGGTTCTCCGCCGGGCCGATAAAGAACCCGGCATCCAGCTCGCCGGCCTGCAGCGCGGTCGCCGCTGGAGTGCCGCCGAGCAGTTGCCAGTGCGCCGGGTACTGCGCAGGCGTGATGGCGTTGGCCGTCAGAATCGCCGAGCTGGCCGCCAAGGTGCCGCTGCCTGCGCCACCCAGGGCCAAGCGCAAGGGTTGCAGATCGGCAATCCGGTCGAGGTCTAGGCCCTGGCGATAGAACAGCCACAGCGGCTCGTGATAGACCGCGCCGAGGCTGCGCAGGCGCGCACGTTGGGCGGCGGGCAACTGCTGCTCCAGGCCGCTTTGCACCAGGGCAATCTGCACCTCGCCAGGCTCGGCCAGCAGGCGTTGCAGGTTGTCGCTGGAGCCCGTGCTGGTCACCAGGGTCAGCTCGAAGCCCTGCTTGGCCAGGGCGGTTTTCAGTTGCTCGGCAAACTGGCGATAACTGCCGCCCGCAAAGCCGGTGGCCATCTGCGCATGCATCGGCGGCGGCGGGGCGACAAAATAAAACAGCGCCCCCACCAGCGCGGCAAACACCGGTACCGTCCACAGGTTGGCCAGCAGGATGATTTTCAGGTCTTTTAATGCACGGCGCATGGCAACTTCCTTTCGCGGGCCTTTACCCAAGAATAGGCCGGCCAGGGCGCAGAATGAAACCGGCACCGTAGAGCCATGGGGTAACATGCGCCCTGGTTTTTAGCGTCGAATCAGGAACCGCTCCATGCGCATTCTGCACAGCTCCGACTGGCACCTTGGCCAGCACTTTATGGGCAAGACCCGCCAGGCCGAGCACCAGGCGTTTCTCGCCTGGCTGATCGAGCAGGTGCAGGCGCAGCAGGTGGATGCCGTGCTGGTGGCTGGGGATATCTTCGACACCGGCGCGCCGCCCAGTTATGCCCGCGAGCTGTACAACCACTTTATTGTCGAGCTGCGCCAGAGCGGCGCCGAGTTGCTGGTGCTGGGCGGCAACCACGATTCGGTGGCCATGCTTGGCGAGAGCAAGACCTTGCTGGCGCAGCTCAATACCCGAGTGATTCCCAGCGTCTGCGCCGAGTTGGAGGAACAGGTGCTGGTGCTGCATGACCGCACCGGCCAGCCTGGGGCAATTCTTTGCGCCATTCCGTTTATTCGCCCACGCGATGTGCTGTTCAGCCAGGCCGGCGAGAGCGCACAGAGCAAACAGCAAAACCTGCAGAACGCCATCCAGCAGCACTATCAGCAGTTGTATGCCTTGGCCTGTGCCAAGCGCGATGCGCTGGGCGGCCAGCTGCCGATTATCGCCACCGGCCACCTGACCACCGTCGGTGCCAGCGCCAGCGAGTCGGTGCGCGAGATTTATGTCGGCAGCCTGGAAGCCTTTCCCACCAGCGCCTTTCCGCCGGCGGCCTATATCGCCCTGGGCCATATTCACCGGCCGCAGAAGGTCGGTGGCCTGGAACACATTCGCTATTGCGGTTCACCGATTCCCTTGAGTTTCGATGAGGCCAAACAGCAGAAGGAAGTGCTGCTGGTGGACGTCACCAGTGATGGCTTGCAGCAGGTGACGGAGCTACCGGTGCCGCGCTTTCAGCCGTTACTGTCGCTGCGTGGCAGCTTAAGCGAGTTGCCAGACGCGATTAATGAGGCCGCTAAACAGGGCACGGCGCAAACGCCGGTATGGCTGGAAGTGCTGGTCACGGCTGATGACTATCTGAGCGACCTGCAGCCACGGCTGCAAGCCCTGTGTGAAGGCCTGCCGGTTGAGGTGCTGCGCATCCGCCGCGAGCGCGGTACGGCGGTGGCGGGGTTGACCAGTGCCACACGGGAAACGTTGGATGAGCTCAGCGTGAACGATGTGTTCACTCAGCGCCTGAGCAGCGAAAGCCTGGAGCCCGAGGCGCAGGCGAGCTTGGTGGGCCTGTACCAGCAGGTGGTGGCCGAACTGGCGGAGGCGCCGATATGAAGATCCTCAGCCTGCGCCTGAAGAACCTCAATTCGCTGAAGGGCGAATGGAAGATCGACTTTACCGCCGAGCCGTTCAAGGACAACGGCCTGTTCGCCATCACCGGGCCGACCGGGGCCGGCAAGACCACCCTGCTGGATGCCATCTGCCTGGCCCTTTACCACCGCACACCCCGCATGGGCACACTGTCGGCCAGCAGCAACGAGTTGCTGACCCGGCATACCGCCGATTGCCTGGCCGAGGTCGAGTTTGCGGTTAAAGACCAGCACTACCGCGCCTTCTGGAGTCAGCGTCGGGCCCGCGACAAGAGCGACGGCGCGCTGCAGGCACCGAAAGTCGAGCTGGTGCAGATCGACCAGGCCGACGGCACGGGCCAGATCCTCACCGACAAGCTGAATGAAAAACTCAAGCTGACCGAAAGCCTCACGGGTCTGGATTTCGAGCGCTTTACCAAATCCATGCTGCTGGCCCAGGGCGGTTTTGCGGCCTTTTTGGAGGCCAACGCCAACCAGCGCGCCGAGCTGCTGGAGGAGCTGACCGGCACCGACATCTATGGGCAGATTTCCCAGCGAGTGTTCGAGCAGACTCGCGAGGTCAAAGCCGCATTGGATCAGCTACGGGCCAAGGCCTCTGGGGTCGAGTTACTGAGCGATGAGCAGCGCCACGAGCTGAACAGCGAAGTGCAGAACCTGCTGGCCGACGAGGCCGAGCTGCTCCGTGAACAGCAGCAGTTGCAGGTGCAACGCCAGTGGTGCGAAGACCTGGCCAAGGCGCAAAACCAGCAGCAGGTGGCGCAGCACAATGAGCAGCAGGCGCTGCTGGATCTGGCGGACGCGCAACCGCAGCTTGAACAGCTGCTCGCCAGTGAGCCGGCCAGCAAGTTGCAGCCGCAGCACACCGCCTGGCAGCAGGCGCAAGCAGCGCTTATTCAGGTTGAGCAACATTTGGCGCACACCCGCGCCGCGCGCCAGCAGGCCGATCAGCAACTGTGTCAGCGGTTGTGGCGGGCCAGTCAGTTGAGCCAGCACTTGGCTCAGGTGCGGCAGCGCGAGTTGAGCCAGTTGCAGCAGCAGCGCGAGCAGGTTGCGGCACAGTTGGCCGAGCAGCCCCAGCGTGGTCAGTTGGGCGAGCAGCTGCGCGCCTGGGCGGGGCAGTTTGAGCAGCTGCAGCAGTTGGCTGGCGATATCACTGGGCAAACCGCTCAGCAGCAGGCTGCCCAGCTACGCCTGCAACAACTGGCCGAGCAGCGGGGCGGCCAGCAGCACGAATTAAGCGCCGCCCAGGATCAGTGGCAGCACGCGCAACAGCAGCAAGCGGCTGCCCAGGCGCACCTGGATCAGGTGCAAGGTGCCAGTAATGAAGCGGCCCTGCGTGAGCAGTGGCAGCAGTTGCTGAACCAAGGCAATGGCTTGGAACGGCTGGCCGAGCTGGTGCCGTTGCGCCAGCGTCTGGCCCAGCAGGCCGCACAGTTGCAGGCGCAGCTACAAGCTCAAGGCACACAGCTGGCGACCAACGAGCAGGCCCTAGGTGCGTTGCGCCAGCAGTACAAAGACCTGGCCCAACAGGTGCTCGACAAGAAAAAACTCCTAGAGCAAGAACAGCGCATCCAGGCACTGGAGGTTTACCGTGCGCAGTTGCAGCCCCATGAGGCCTGCCCGCTGTGCGGCGCCCATGAGCACCCCGCGGTAGCCGCATACCAGGCGCTGGATATGTCGGTAACGCAGCAGGCGTTGAGCCTGAAAGAGACCGAGCTGGAGGCGCTGAAAGCGCAGGGCGAAACCCTCAAGACCGAGCAAGCCATTCTCGTCGAGCAGCGCAAGCAGCAAACGCTGCAGTTGCAGCAGTGCGAAGACGAACGCCACGCGCGCGCCGAGGACTGGCAGCAGCACTGTCGGGCCCTGGGCATGCAGCTCGCCGATGCGCAGGCTTTGACGGCCGCTCGCCAGCAACATGGGGCTGAACTGGCCAGCCTGGAACAGCGCCTGGCCCAGCTCGATGGCTGCAAGACGGCGCTGGAGGCCGCCCGCAGCCAGTGCCTGGCACAGGAAAAACGCTACAGCCAGCTGGAACAGCAACAGGCCCTGCTGGATAAGGATCAGCTTAATCAGCAGCAAGCGCTGCTGGGCATTGACGAACGCCTGGCCCATTTGCAGCAGCAACAGCAGCAGCATCGGGTGGCGCTGGAACAGGCCCTGGCGACCTTGGGGTATACGCTGCCCAGTGATGCTGAAGCCTGGTTGGCCGAGCGTGAGCAGGACTGGCACACCTGGCAGCAACAACAGGCGCACCAGCAGGCACTGGTCGACCAGCAGCGCGATCTTGACTACGCGCTGCAGACAGCCGTCGAGCAGCAAACCCTGTGGCAGCAGCGCTGGCTTGAGCTGGCCCAGGCCGATTTGCCAGCCCTGAGCGAGGCGCAGCTAACGCCGTTATCCCTGGCCGAGGTCGAGGCCCAGTATCAGGCGGCGCAGAAGCTGGCCAATGATCTGGCTGTCGAGCAGCAGTTGCGCACCGAGCAGTTGGGCCAGGCGCAAGCCACTCATCAGCAGCATCAGCAGGCCTGGTTGGCGGCGCTGCAGATCAGCCCGTTCGCCAGCGAGGCGGCATTCGCCGCGGCGCTGCTCAGCGACGAACAACAGACCCAATTACGCAGCCTCAAGGCGCGCCTGGACAAACTGCTGACCGAGGCCCATGCGCGCAAAGCCAGCAGTGAACAGGCCTTGGCCCAGTTGCTGGCGGCGCCGCAGACCCAGCTCGGCCGTGGCCAGTTGGACGAGCAGTTGCTCAACCTCAGCCAGCAGAGCAAGGCGCTCAATGAGCGTCAGGGCGAGTTGCGCGCCCAGTTGCAGGGTGACGAACAACGCCGCGCCAGTCAGCAGGAGTTGTTTGCCGAGATCGCCCGTCAGCAGGCCGACTACGACCTCTGGCAGCAGCTTAATAGCCTGATCGGTTCGGCCGATGGGGCCAAATACCGCAAGTTCGCCCAGGGCCTGACCCTGGATCATCTGGTCCATCTGGCCAACCAACAGCTGCAACGCCTGCATGGCCGCTATCAGTTGGCCCGGCGTGGCAGTGGCGAACTGGAGCTGGAGGTGGTCGATACCTGGCAGGGCGACGTGGCCCGTGACTGCAAGACCCTGTCCGGCGGCGAAAGCTTCCTGGTCAGCCTGGCCCTGGCCTTGGCGCTGTCTGACCTGGTCAGCCACAAGACCAGCATCGACTCGCTGTTTCTCGACGAAGGCTTCGGCACCCTCGATGGCGAAACCCTGGAGGTGGCGCTGGACGCTCTGGATGCCCTCAACGCCAGCGGCAAGATGATCGGCGTAATCAGCCACGTCGAGGCCTTGAAGGAGCGCATCCCGGTGCAACTCAAGGTGCACAAGGGCGTCGGCCTGGGTTATAGCGCGCTGGACAAGCGTTATGCGGTATCCGTTTAGGGATTTTTTGTGCCTATAGGTGTATAAATCGCGCGGTTAAATAACGGCTATCGCGAGCCGGATTTTGTTTGAGTCGGGTGCAGTCCATACACCCGGCTTTCAGCTTTGAGGAGTCAGCATGGGCGCTCAGTGGAAAGTAAAAGGTAAAGAAGCCGCCGCCAACGCACGGGGCAAGATCTTCGGCAAACTGGCGAAAGAAATCGCCATTGCGGCGCGTGCTGGCGCTGATATCGACATGAACCCGCGTCTGCGCCTGGTGGTTGAACAGGCGAAAAAAGCCTCGATGCCGCGCGATACCCTGGAACGGGCGATCAAGAAGGGCGCCGGTCTACTCGGTGATGCCGTGCATTACGAGCGCCTGACCTATGAGGGCTTCGCCCCGCACCAGGTGCCGGTGATCATCGAGTGCCTGACCGACAACACCAACCGTACCGTGGCGGAAATCCGCGTGCTGTTCCGCAAGGGCCAGCTCGGTGCGACCGGCTCGGTGGCTTGGGACTTCGACCACCTGGGCATGATCGAAGCCAGCCCGGCGACTGCCGATGCTGACCCGGAACTGGCGGCCATCGAGGCCGGTGCCCAGGACTTTGAAGCCAGCGACGAGGGCGCCACCCTGTTTATGACCGAGCCGACCGATTTGGATGCCGTGTGCAAGGCGTTGCCGGAGTTCGGTTTCAGCGTCAACTCGGCGCAGCTGGGCTATCGCTCGAAGAACCCGGTAAGCCTGAGCGGCACGCAGTTGGAAGAAGTCGAAGCCTTCCTCGATGCGTTGAACAACCATGACGACGTGCAGAACATGTACGTGGGCCTGGCTGGCTAAGCAGCACCTCAGCGTCAGGGTTACATCCTCGCGGCCAAGGTCGCTTCTACCGGCAGCAAGGTTGCAGCAGTAGGAGTGGCCTTGGTCGCGATGCGTTTGGCCGGTGGATAAACAGATTCTGGAAAGGAGTTCAGACGATGACATTGCAACAATTGTTGGGCATCGAGTTACCGATCATTCAGGCGCCGATGGCCGGCGTGCAGGACCATCGTCTGGCCGTGGCGGTCAGCAATGCAGGTGGGCTGGGTTCGCTGCCGGCGGCCATGCTCAGCCTGGAGGCGCTGCGTACTGAGCTGACGGCCTTGCAGGCGCAGACCTGCCAGCCCTACAACGTCAACTTCTTCTGCCATACCCCACCAACTCCGGACGCGACTCGCGAAGCCGCCTGGCGCGCGGCGTTGGCGCCGTATTACGCCGAACTGGGTCTTGACCCTGCACAGATTCCGGCCGGTCCTGGGCGTGCGCCGTTCAGCGCCGAAGCCGCCGCGCTGTTGGCCGAGTTTCGTCCGCCGGTCGTGAGCTTTCACTTTGGCTTGCCGTCGGCCGAGCTATTGGCGCAGGTAAAAGATTGGGGCAGCAAGGTCATCGCGTCCGCCACCACAGTGGCCGAGGCCCTGTGGCTGGAGGCGCATGGCGCGGATGCCGTGATCGCCCAGGGCCTGGAGGCGGGCGGCCATCGCGGGCATTTCCTGTCGCTGGATTTGACCGAGCAGGCCGGCTTGTTTGCTTTGCTGCCGCGCATCGTCCAGGCAGTCAAAGTGCCGGTGATCGCCGCAGGCGGCATCGCCGACGCCCAGGGTGTGGCGGCAGCCATGGCTCTGGGGGCCGCTGGCGCGCAAGTGGGTACGGCCTATCTGTTGTGCCCGGAAGCCACCACCAGTGCGGTGCACCGCGCCGCCCTGCAAAGCCCTGCGGCTGGGCATACGGCGCTGACTACCCTGTTCAGCGGTCGTCCGGCGCGTGGCATCGTCAACCGGGTCATGCGTGAGTTGGGGCCATTAACGGCGCCCACGCCGGAGTTTCCCCTGGCCACCACCGCCATTGCGCCGTTACGGGCCAAGGCAGAGAGCCAGGGCTGTGGTGATTTCTCACCGCTGTGGAGCGGGCAGAATGCCAGTGGCTGCAAGGCGATTGGCGCGGCGGCGCTGACCCTGGAGTTGGCAGGTCGCTCGTCATTGTTATGACGTTTGTTTTTTTGGCGCCGTTTTATCGCGGTGTCTAGACTGCCTGGCAGACGACCGCGGTATGCCCGCGGTCAATCTGT
>JAIERF010000139.1 GCA_019747075.1 Pseudomonadaceae bacterium | reverse complement strand
CCCATCTTGCCCTTCATCGCATGGGGATTGGCTTTGCTCGGCGCCAGCGGTTTGCTCGGCCCGCAACAGCTGCAACCACTGGGGTGTTTGCGTTTGCTGGCGTATTCCTCGACCGTCTGTGGCGCGTTGGCACTGCGCTCATTGGCAGCATGGGCGCGACGCTGGCTGCCGGCCATGGTCGCCAGGCCGGGCGCAGAAAGAATCACCCGCTGGCTGACGCCACCGCAGTAAGGACAGGCGCAGGCCTGGTCGCGATCGGCCATGGGCCGCAACTGGGTGAAGTCCCCACAGTCAGCGCAGTCGTATTCGTAAATCGGCATCTTCAGATTCCTCGCACGCGGTAACAAGCACCCTCTCCCGTCGGGAGAGGGTGGGTCCGTGTCACTTATCAAATGCGATGGGCAGGTCGATGCTGCCGTCGAGGAACTTGGTCGGGCCGTTGGCGTTGGGGTTGATGTCGAAGTCGAAGATCTCCGTCGGCAACCACAAGGTGGCGCAGGCGTTGGGGATGTCGACCACGCCGCTGATATGCCCCTGCACCGGCGCCGAGCCGAGCAGCGCATAACCCTGGGCCGGCGAGTAACCGAACTTAGTCAGGTAGTTGATGGCATTCAGGCAGGCCTGTTTGTAGGCAATGTTGACGTCCAGGTAGTGCTGCTTGCCGGCCTCGTCCACCGAGATGCCTTCGAAGATCAGATAGTTCTTGTAGTTGGGCGTGATCGGGCTTGGTTTGAACACCGGGTTTTTGATCCCGTACTTGGCCATGCCGCCTTTGATCAGCTCGACCTTCATGTGCACCCAGCCGGCCATTTCGATAGCGCCGCAGAAGGTGATTTCGCCATCGCCCTGACTGAAGTGCAGGTCACCCACCGACAGCCCGGCGCCGTTCACATACACCGGGAAGAAGATCTTCGAGCCGCGGGACAAATCCTTGATGTCGCAGTTACCGCCATGCTCACGCGGTGGCACGGTGCGCGCGCCGGTCAGCGCGGCCAGGTCGCGGGCCTCGCCCTTCATCTTGCCCATGTGCGCGGTCGGCGCCATCGGCGCGTTGGCCAGGGGTGGCACGCGAGTCGGGTTGGTGTCGATCAGCTCCTGCTCGCGCTTGTTCCAGTCGGCGAGCATCTTGTGGTCCGGCAGACAGCCGATCAGACCGGGGTGGATCAATCCGGCGAAGTTCACCCCAGGGATGTGCCGGCTGCTGGTGAACATGCCTTTGAAGTCCCAGATGGCCTTCTGCGCCAGCGGGAAGTGGTCGGTAAGAAAGCCGCCGCCGTTCTGCTTGGAGAAGAAACCGTTGAAGCCCCACTGCGACTCGGCCTTGGCGCCGATGTCGAGCAAGTCGACCACCAGCAGGTCACCGGGCTCGGCACCATGCACACCAACCGGGCCGGACAGGTAGTGCACGGTGGAGAGGTCAACGTCGCGCACGTCGCTGGCGTCGTCATTGTTCTTGATTGCGCCGGCGGTCCAGTCGTAAGTTTCGAGGATGAAATCGTCGCCCGGCTTGACCCAGCAGGCCATCGGAATGTCTGGGTGCCAACGGTTGTGAATCTGCTCGTTTTCGGTGGCGGCCTGGTTGAGGTCGACCTTGATCAGGGTATCGGTCATGACAAAGCTCCTGGGACCATTGAGGGAGGCTTGGCGCCATGGCGCCGGAGTACGGAGCTAGTCTTGAACGATGCCCGGCGGGAGGAAATACGCTGAATGACGTATGCCGGAAACTCAGTAATGGCGGGGCTTGCAGCTGTTTTCAGGCGGCACGAAAAAGCGGTCACTGCAGAGATACCGCAGCGACCGCGAAAACGGCAATGGAGCCCGTCGAGTGCCCGGATCAGGTCCGGGCAACAGGGTGGAGTTACACCGACAAATAGCGACTGATGCTCGCCTCGTCGACCTTGTCGCGGCTCTCCTCAACCACGAACTTGCCCTTCTCGATCACCAGGAAGCGGTCGGCGATTTCCATGGTGAACGACAGCACTTGCTCGGATACCACGATGGTCAGGTCACGCAGGTTGCGGATCTCTTTCAGGGTGCGCGCCAGGTCCTTGATGATCGACGGCTGAATGCCCTCGGTGGGTTCATCGAGCAGCAGCACCTTGGGGTTGGTCGCCAGGGCGCGGGCAATCGCCAGCTGTTGTTGCTGACCGCCGGAGAGGTTGCCGCCCTTGCGCGCACGCATGTCGAACAGCACCGGGAACAGCGCGTAAAGGTCTTCCGGCACCTGGCCACGGGCCGAGGCCGGCAGGCCGGTCTGGATATTTTCCAGCACGCTCATGCTCGGAAAAATCATCCGCCCCTGGGGCACATAGGCGATACCGCTGGCCACCCGCTGGTGGGTTTCCAGCTTGGACACATCACAGCCGTCGACACTGATCTGCCCGCCCCATTGCGGCAGGATGCCCATCAGGCTTTTGAACAAGGTGGTCTTGCCCATGCCGTTACGGCCCATCACCGCGACGATCTCGCGCTTGGCCACGTTGAGGTTGAGGTCATGCAGAATCTGACTCTGGCCATAGCCGGAGGCGAGGTTGGAAATCGTGAACATGGCGTCGCTCCTTAATGGCCCAGATAGACTTCGATGACCTTGGGATTGCTCTGCACCGACTCCATGCTGCCCTCGGCCAGCACCTTGCCCTGGTGCAGCACCGTGACTTTGTGGGCGATGCTTTTGACGAACTCCATATCGTGCTCGATCACCAGCACCGAACGGCCCTGGCTGATGCGCCGGAGCAAGTCGGCGGTCTGTACCCGCTCGTTGACGCTCATGCCGGCCACCGGCTCGTCGAGCATCAGCAGCGCCGGGTCTTGCATCAGCAGCATGCCGATCTCCAGCCACTGCTTCTGGCCGTGGGATAGCAAGTCAGCCTGTTGCTGCAGCAGGTCGCCGAGAAAGATCTCCGCGGCCACTTCCTCAACCCGTGCAACCACCTCGGCGGTGCGCTGGAAAAACAGCGCGCCGAACACGTTGCGGCCCTTGGGAAAGGACATTTCCAGATTCTCGAACACCGTCAGGTTTTCGTAGATCGACGGGTTCTGGAACTTGCGCCCGACGCCGGCACGGACGATGTCGAACTCACGCATTTTGGTCAGCTCCCGGCCCTCGAACTGGATGCTGCCGGTGGTGGATTTGGTCTTGCCGCAAATCAGGTCGAGCACCGTGGTCTTGCCGGCACCGTTGGGGCCGATCACCACGCGCACTTCGTTGCGGTCGATATACAAGTTGAGGTCATCGACCGCCTTGAAGCCGTCGAAGGAAACGGTCAGGCCCTCAATGGCCAGCACCGGCTTGGGCATCTGAAAACCTGTGGCAGTCATAGGGTGGTCTCCAGTTGTTTGGCTTCAGGGGCAGGTGCTGGGGCCGGGCTAACCGCCGCAACCGGCGCGACCGACTTGCGCTCAAAACGTTGCAGCAACTTCTCCAGTTGCTTACGCCCATGGCTTTCCCAGACGCCGGCCAGGCCGTTGGGGAAGTACATGACCACGGCGATAAACAGGCCACCCATCAGGTACAGCCACAGCTCGGGGAAGGTCTCGGAAAAGTAGGTCTTGCCGTAGTTGACCAGCAGTGCGCCATACACTGCGCCGAGCAGCGACATACGCCCACCGGCCGCAGCGAAGATGACCATCTCGATCGACGGCACGATGCCGACGAAGCTCGGCGACATAAAGCCCACCTGCAGGCTGAACATGGCCCCGCCAATGGCCGAGAACGCCGCCGCCACGCAGTAGACGAAGATCTTGAAGCTGGCCACGTCGTAGCCGGAGAAGCGCACCCGCTCTTCCTTGTCGCGCATGGCCATCAGCAGGCGGCCAAGCTTGGACGAGAGGATGAAGCGGCCAAGCAGGATGCAGCCGAACAACAGGAAGGCGTTGATGAAGTAGAGGATCATCTTCGAGCTGTCGTCGCGGATGTCCCAACCCAGCAAGGTCTTCAGGTCGGTGATGCCGTTCACCCCGCCGGTCAGGCCTTGCTGGCCGATGATCAGCACGGTGAGGATCAGCGCAATCGCCTGGGTGACGATGGAGAAGTACACGTCGCCAACCCGGCGCTTGAACATCGCCACACCAATGATCAGGGCCAGGATCACCGGCACCGCGATCACCGCCAGCAGGGTGAAGCTGAAGCTGTGGAACGGCTGCCAGAGCAGCGGCAGTTCGGTGATCTGGTTCCAGTCCATAAAGTCCGGAATACCGGGGGTGGACTGGATCTTGGTGCTTTCCGGGTCGGAGGCTTCAAGCTTGAGAAACATCGCCATGCAGTAGCCGCCGAGGCCAAAGAACACCCCCTGGCCAAGGCTGAGAATGCCGCCATAGCCCCAGCACAGCACCAGCCCCACCGCGACGAAGGCGTAGGTCAGGTACTTGCCGACCATGTTCAGGCGAAAGGCATCCAGCGCCAGCGGGAACACCACCAGGATCAGCACGGCCAGTACCAGCAGGCCAATCGCCCCCTGCTTGCCGCCGATAAATTTATTCAGTGTCGGGTTCATCAGCCGTCCCCTTACTTACGCACTTTGATGGAGAACAACCCTTGCGGGCGCAGCATCAGGATCACAATCACTGTCGACAGCGTCAGCACCTTGGCCATCGAGCCGCTCATGAAGAATTCCGAGATCGACTGTGTCTGGGCAATCGCAAACGCCGAGGCGATAGTGCCGAACAAACTCGACGCGCCGCCGAACACCACCACCAGGAAGGTGTCGACGATGTACAGCGAGCCGGCCGTCGGCCCGGTGGAGCCGATGGTGGTGAACGCCGCACCGGCCACACCGGCCACGCCACAGCCAAGGGCGAAGGTCATGCGGTCGACCTGCTTGGTGTTGATCCCCACGGCGCGGCTCATCACCCGGTTCTGCATGGTGGCGCGCACCTGCAAGCCCCAGCGCGAGCGGTAGAGCATGAGGAAGATGGTCGAGGTGAGGACAAAGGTCAGGGCCATCACGAACAGGCCGTTAAGGGGGATGTCGACGTTTTCGCTGGGGTTCCACGACCCCATCAGCCAGTCCGGCAAGGTGGCGCTGACTTCCCGTGCCCCGAAGATCGAACGGAACGCCTGCTGCATCACCAGCGACAAACCCCAGGTCGCCAGCAAGGTGTCCAGCGGTCGCTGGTACAGCTTGCTGATCATCGCCCATTCGGCGAGCCAGCCAATCGCCCCGGCAATCAGGAACGACAGGACAATGGCGAGAAAAAAGTAGTACGGCTGGAAACCGGGCGCGTATTGCTCGGTCAAGCTCGACAGCACGTAGGTGGTGTAGGCACCAATGGTGAGGAACTCACCGTGGGCCATGTTGATCACGCCCATCTGGCCGAAAATAATCGCCAGCCCCAACGCCATCAGCAGCAACACGCAGAACACGGACAGACCGTTGAAACCCTGCATGGCCGCGATGGCACCAAATTCCGATAGCCATTCCATGATGCTGCTCTCCTGGCGAGAGGAAGGTTTAAAACCCCCGCGACCCATATGAGTCGCGGAGGTAAACGGAGGTTACTGGTAGCCTTTAGGGAACGGGTTCGGCTCGATCAGGCCCGACTCGTACACCACTTTGAATTGACCGGTTGGCAGCACTTCGCCGATGCGGGTCTTGCTCCACAGGTGATGGTTGTCGTGGACTTTGACGTAGCCCTCAGGGGCGGTGTTCAGCTCGATGCCAGGGGAAGCGGCAACCACTTTATCGACGTCAAAGCTGCCGGCTTTTTCCACCGCGGCTTTCCACAACCATGGGCCGAGGTAGGCGGCTTGGGTCACGTCGCCGATCACCGAGTCTTTGCCGTACTTGGCTTTGAAGGCTTCAACGAAGGCTTTGTTGTTGGGGTTGTCGAGGCTCTGGAAGTACTTCATCGAGGCGTAGAAACCTTCCATGTTCTCGCCACCAATGCCGAGCAATTCATCCTCGGTCACCGACAGGGTCAGCAGGTTTTGTTTCTTCGCGGTGACGCCAGCGGCTTTCATCTGTTTGTAGAAGGCCACGTTGGAACCACCGACCACGGCGGTGAACACCACGTCAGGCTTTTTCAGTTTGACCTTGTTGATCAGCGAGCCGAACTGGGTGTTGCCGAGCGGGTAGTAGTCCTCGCCCACCACCTTGCCACCGAGCACGTTTTCAATGTGCTTGCGGGCGATTTTCATCGAAGTGCGTGGCCAGATGTAGTCCGAACCGATCAGGTAGAAGCTCTTGGCGCCCTTCTCTTTGGCGATCCAGTCGAGGCCGGCCAGAATCTGCTGGGTGGCTTCCTGACCGGTGTAGATGACGTTCTTCGACTGCTCCAAGCCCTCGTAGAAGGTCGGGTAGTAGAGCAGGCCGTTTTCCTTCTCGAACACCGGCAGTACCGCTTTGCGCGAGGCCGAGGTCCAGCAGCCGAATACGGTGGCAACCTTGTCACCGACCAGCAGTTTTTTCGCCTTCTCGGCGAAGGTTGGCCAATCGGAGGCGCCGTCTTCCTGGATCACCTTGATCTGCCGACCGAGGATGCCGCCGCTGGCGTTGATCTGCTCGATGGCCAGGCGCTCGGCCTGGATCGAGCCGGTTTCCGAAATGGCCATGGTGCCGGTGGCCGAGTGCAGCTGGCCGACCGTCACTTCGGTATCAGTAATGGCCAGGCCGGTGGTGTTGGCCGCGTCCGCCAGCACGCTCTGGCTGAACACACTGGCCGCCAGCAACGAGAGTGCCGCGGCACCTAGCGCCAGCCGGCGGGGAAGTAAGCGTTTCGCACCCGTCAGTTGTGAATCCATGGTCTTGCTCCTCTGCTGGTTATCCTCACCGGCGGCCCTGATGGGTGCGGATCGGCTTCGCAGCAAGGATGCGTTTGCCAGGGGTGCCGGGGTATACGCAGATTGACGTAACGGCATACGTCATCTGACGTAGCGATACGCGCACCAGCTTGGGGCGCGACGCGCCCGAGAACTGGTGCCAGCCCCGCCATTGCGGGCCTCCAGGCCGGGGCATGGATGTTGCAGCTGGCCCTCCACCCCCTCGCCAGGATCGCCTTCATGCTGAGCAACGGCACGCAACGGATTGCCAAGATCCGCCGCGACTACAACCGCTGGGTCGCCGACGAGACCTTGGAAGATTACGCCCTGCGTTTCACCCCCAAGTCGTTTCGCAAGTGGTCGGAGCTGCGCATCGCCAACACCGCCCTGGGCGCGGTGTCGTTCCTGGCCCTGGAGGCCATCGGCGGCGCCCTGGCCCTGAGCTATGGCTTCACCAATACCCTGTGGGCGATTCTGGCGGTGAGCCTGATCATCTTCCTCACCGGCCTGCCCATCAGTTACTACGCCGCGCGCTACGGCGTGGACATGGACCTGCTGACCCGCGGCGCCGGCTTTGGCTATATCGGCTCGACCATCACCTCGCTGATCTACGCCAGTTTCACCTTCCTGTTCTTTGCCCTCGAAGCGGCGATCATGGCCCTGGCCCTGGAGCTGTACTTCAACATCCCGCTGGCGCTGGCCTATGTGCTTTGCTCGATCCTGATCATTCCCCTGGTGACCTATGGCATCACCCTGATCAATCGCCTGCAGGTCTGGAGCCAGCCGGTGTGGCTGCTACTGCTATTGCTGCCGTATGTGTTTGTGATCATCAAGAACCCGCAGGCCCTGAGCGACCTGCCCAGCTTTGCCGGCCGCGAAGGCGAAGGTGGCAGCTTCGACCTGCTGTCGTTCGGCGCCGCCTGTACCGTGGCCCTGGCGCTGGTGACGCAGATTGGCGAACAGGTCGACTACCTGCGCTTTCTGCCGGAAAAAACCCGCGCCAACCGCAAACGCTGGTGGGCGGCAATGCTGATGGCCGGCCCCGGTTGGATCATCCCCGGCGCGTTGAAAATGCTCGGCGGCGCCTTCCTGGCGTTTCTCGCCCTGCAGCACGAAATCCCCATGGAGCGCGC
>JAIERF010000135.1 GCA_019747075.1 Pseudomonadaceae bacterium | reverse complement strand
ATCTACTTCCTCTACGGCCGCGACGGCATGACCCCGCAAGGGCTGAACAACACCCTGTTCTACTACAAGTACAACGTAGTGGCGCCGTCGAAGCTGGCCGGCTCCGCGCTGGTGGTGCAGGAAACCCTCGATCAGGTCCTGGCGATCCGTAAGGCCTGGCGTTTCAGTCGCGGTGAGCGCCGCGTGCGCCGCCTGCCGATGCTGGCCTACGATTCGTTGCAGCCGGACACCAACGGCATGGCCACCGCCGACGTGGTCGACTCCTACAACGGCGCCCCGGACCGTTACGAGTGGACCCTGAGCGGCAAGCGCGAAATGCTGGTGCCTTACAACAGTTATGCCGTGCATCAGCAAGGCATTCCCTACGAGGACATCCTCAAGGCCAAGACCGTCAACCCGCAGCTGCTGCGTTACGAGCTGCACCGCGTGTGGGTGGTCGAGGCCAACTTGCGCAAAGGTTTCAGCCATCCGTATGCCAAGCGTCGCTTCTATCTGGACGAGGACAGCTGGCAGATCCTTGCTGTAGACGTCTATGACAAGAAGGGTGCTTTGGTCGGTCTGCAGGAAAGCCATCCGATCAATTACTACGATGCGCCGATGTTCGGCAGCACCCTGGAAACCATCTACGACTTCCCGGGTAATCGCTACTTTGCCGATGGCCTGGACAACAACGAGCCGATGTACGACTTCAAGGCCAAGCTGGCGCCGATCGACTTTACCCCGCAGGCCCTGCGCCGCGAAGGTAACTGAGGCCGCAAGGCGTGCAGAAAAAACCGCCTTCGGGCGGTTTTTTTCGGTCTGCTGGTTAGTCGATGATCTGCGCGCCGGTGATGGTGGTTTCCGGTATCGAGGGCGGTGCCGGACACACCTGCAAGTACTTGATGCTGTCGCGCGGAATCAGCAGCAAGTCGCCATCCACCTCGATGCTGATAAACGGCGATTCCAGTTGCATGCGCAGCAGGCGGGCGATTTGCGCAGGCTCACCCGCCTGCTGGGGAAAACGCAGGGCCAGGCGCTGGCCGTCCTGGAAGTAGATATAGAGGTGTTTGATCGCTTTCATACCGTCTCCTGGTTGGCTGCCGCCCACCGCAGAGACGGAGGGTGTTCAGCTGCGGTCGGCCAGCACGCCGATAAGGAAGAAGACTAGTAGCAATACCGGCGCCAGGGTGTAGTTGTTGAAATAGCCCAGGGCGTGGGCCAGCCAGGGCGTCAGGAAGATGATCGCCAGGCCGTAGCCGACGGCGCAGACCAGCACGAAGATCAGGGTGCGCAGGACGAAATTCAGGCCGCCGATGGAACGTTGCACCCAGGCATTCAGGCCGGGGCCGAACAGCACGAACAGGGTGGCCATCAGGGCCAGGGAGATATCGCCCAGGTGGCTGCGGCTCCAGCGCGACAGGGTGGCGATCAGGTCGAGAAGTAAGTCCATGAGAGTCCTTAGCAAAGCAGCGCAAGGCGGGTGCGCTAGGTGAGGAAGTACTGCAACAGGTCGTTGAGAAACAATTGCCCGTCGCGGCTGGCGGTCAGCCGTTGCGGGTCACGCAGGAGCAGGCCGCGGGCTTCGGCTTCGGCCCGGGCCGTGCTCAAGACACTCAACGGCAGGCCAGTGCGCTGAGTAAACAGGGCGCTGCTGCAGCCGTCGTTGAGGCGCAGCACATTCATCAGGAATTCGAAGGGCAACTCTTCGCTAGTGAGCGCGCGCTCGCCGGCGAGAAAGGCCTTGTCCGGGTCCAGGTAGTCCTTGGGTAGGCGAGTCTTCCAGGTGCGTACGATCTGCCCGCTCGGGCTGCTGAGCTTGCCGTGGGCGCCGGCGCCGATGCCGATAAAGTCGCCGAAGCTCCAGTAATTGAGGTTGTGCTGCGCCTGGTGGCCGGCGCGGGCATAGGCCGAGACTTCGTACTGCAGGTAGCCATGCTCGGCGAGCAATTGCTGACCGGCCTCCTGAATGTCCCAGAGGGTGTCGTCCTCCGGCAGGGTCGGCGGCTGGCTCCAGAACACCGTGTTCGGCTCCATGGTCAGCTGGTACCACGACAGGTGGGTCGGCTGCTGGGCGATGGCGATGCGCAGGTCGCTCAAGGCATCCTCGATCGACTGGTCCGGCAGGCCGTGCATCAGGTCGAGGTTGAAGTTGTCGAAGCCGGCGGCGCGGGCCATGTCGGCGGCGCGGATGGCCTCGTCGCCGTCGTGGATGCGGCCCAGGGCTTTGAGCTTATCGGCCTGAAAACTCTGCACGCCGATGGACAGGCGATTGATGCCGAGCTGGCGGTAGGCCTGGAATTTGGCCTGCTCAAAGGTGCCGGGGTTGGCCTCCAGGGTGATTTCGATGTCGGCAGCAAACCCGATGCGTTGCTCCACGCCAGCCAGCAGACGGCCGAGGGCGGCGGCGCTGAACAGGCTCGGCGTACCGCCGCCGAAAAAGATCGAACTCAGTTGGCGGCCGTGTACATGGCCGAGGTCGGCGTCGAGATCCGCCAGCAGGGCGTCGACATACTCCTGTTCCGGCAGCGTTGGGCCGGCGGCGTGGGAGTTGAAATCGCAGTACGGGCATTTGCGCACGCACCAGGGGATGTGGATGTACAAGGCAAGTGGCGGCAGGGCGAAGCACGCCTGGCCGCGCGGGGCGTTGTTGCCGCTTGCCGCGCCATGCTCATTGACCATCAGTCAACTCCGCTGGCGCGGCTGCGCGGCGCCTAGCCCCGCATCGACCAGGCTGTCTTCGCAACTATGCATCGGCCAGCCCCAGGCGTTGTTTGAGCAGGACCATGGCGCGGGCGCGGTGGCTGAGCTGGTTCTTCTCGGCCGCCGGCAGTTCGGCGCTGGAGCAGTTGCGTTCGGCGACCCAGAACAGCGGGTCGTAGCCAAAGCCCTGAGCGCCGCGGGCTTCATGCAGGATGCGGCCGTGCCAGAGGCCTTCGCAAAGGATCGGTAGCGGGTCGGCGGCATGCCGCACCAGTGCCAGAGCGCAGACGAACTGGGCGCCGCGCTCGGTGTCCGGCACTGCTTTAAGGACGTCCAGCAGCTTGGCGTTGTTGGCAGCATCGCCCTGGCCGTCGGCATAGCGGGCCGAGTAGATGCCCGGCGCGCCACCGAGGGCGTCTACCGCCAGTCCCGAGTCGTCGGCCAGCGCCGGCAGGCCTGATACCTGCGCCGCATGACGGGCTTTGAGGATAGCGTTCTCGATAAATGACAGGCCGGTTTCTTCCGGCTCGATGCTGCTGAACTCGCTGACGGCGCGCACTTTGATGTGCGAGCCGAGCATGGCTTGTAGTTCTTTCAGCTTGCCGGCGTTGTGGCTGGCCAGCACCAGTTCAGTGATTGGCTTCATTCGTCGGGGAAAAATTCCTGGTTGAAATCGAAACTGTGCGGCACGCCATCGGCGGCGGTCACGTTCAGGGTGAAGCGCAGGGTTTCCCGTTGTTCGAAGGGGAACTGGGCCAGGTAGTAGATGGCCTTACCTTCCTTGACTTCTTTGAAGCTTAAGGCGGTGCTTTGCCCCAGCAGGTTCTTCACCGTGCCGCTGACCTGGGCGCTGCTGGCGGTGCCGGCCTTGAGCACGGCGACATTGACCACGCCCTGGCTCTTGCTGCGCACCAGGCCGGTGGCTGCGGCGATTTCGGGCTGCAGGAAGCCGGAGTTGAAGGCGCTGTAATGCACGTCCAGGTCGCCATAGCTTTGCTTCTGTTCGGCCAGGGCCGGCAGGCTCAAGCACAGGCTCATCAGTAATAACGCGATGCGGGTCATGACGATTCTCCTTGCGGTGGGTGGCGGGTCAGACCGCTATCTGGCTGTCAGCCAGGCTGGGGCCGCTGACGCGATAGATGCCGATCTCACCCAACAGATTAGGCCACAAGCGACTGGCCAGGGTGTGCCGGTGCAGGCGGTCCACCGCCAGGCGGTCGAGGACGCGCACCTGCATCTGGTGGCACAGTTCTTCGAAGTCGAGGAAGGTGCAGAAGTGGATGTTCGGCGTGTTGTACCAGGTGTACGGGAGGAACTCGGAGACCGGCATCTGGCCTTTGCGCGCCAAGTCCCAGCGGCAGCGCCAGTGGCCGAAGTTGGGGAAGGTGATGATGCACTGGCGGCCGACGCGGAGCATTTCTTCCAGCAGCTTGTCCGGGTACTGCACGGCCTGCAGGGCCTGGGTCATGACCACCACGTCGAAGCTATTGCTGGCGAAGTTGCCGAGGCCTTTGTCCAGGTCCTGCTCGATGACGTTGATGCCCTTGAGCAGGCACTGGGCGATGTTGTCGGCGTCGATTTCCAGGCCGTAGCCGCTGACCTGCTTGTGCTCACGCAGCCAGGCCAGCAGTTCGCCGTCGCCACAGCCGAGGTCGAGGACCCGGCTACCGGCGGGAATCCAGTCTTGAATGATGTCCAGATCGGCTCTCATGACGGCCTTACACGCTGATGCGGTGCATGTAGGCGCGGAACGCCTGCAAGTACCGCGGAATGGGAATGAGGAAGGCGTCGTGGCCCTGCGGCGCGTCGATTTCCAGGTAGCAGACGTTCTTGCGCGCGGCCACCAGGGCGTCGACGATCTCTCGCGAGCGCGCCGGCGAGAAGCGCCAGTCGGTGGTGAAAGACATCACGCAGAAGTCCGCCTGGGCCGGCGCCAGCGTCTTGGCCAGGTCGCCAGCGTGGCGGGCCGCCGGGTCGAAGTAGTCGAGGGCCTTGGTCATCAGCAGGTAGGTGTTGGCGTCGAAACGCCCGGAGAACTCCTCGCCTTGGTAGCGCAGGTAGCTCTCGACCTGGAACTCGACGCTGTGGAAGTCGTAGTTGAGCTTGTCGCTCTTCAGGTCGCGGCCGAATTTCTCGCCCATGGCGTCATCCGACAGGTAGGTGATGTGGCCGACCATGCGCGCCAGAATCAGCCCGCGCTTGGGGATCACGCCCTGTTCCTGAAAGTGCCCGCCGTGGAAGTCCGGGTCGGAGAGGATGGCCTGGCGTGCCACTTCGTTGAAGGCGATGTTCTGCGCCGACAACTTGGGCGCGGAGGCGATGGCCAGGCAGTGGCGGACGCGTTCGGGGTAGCTGATGCTCCACTGCAACGCCTGCATGCCGCCGAGGCTGCCGCCGACCACTGCGGCCCACTGCTGAATGCCCAGGCAGTCGGCCAGGCGCGCCTGACTGTGTACCCAATCTTCCACGGTCATCATCGGGAAGTCGGCACCGAACGGCTTGCCGCTGGCCGGGTTGATGCTCGACGGCCCAGTGGAGCCGTTGCAGCCGCCGAGGTTGTTGAGGCTGACGACGAAGAACTTGTTGGTGTCGATGGGCTTGCCGGGGCCGATGCAGCTGTCCCACCAGCCCGGTTTGCGTTCGTCGACACTGTGGTAGCCGGCGGCGTGGTGGTGGCCGGAGAGGGCGTGGCAAATCAGCACCGCGTTGCTGGCTCTGGCGTTCAGTTGCCCATAGGTTTCGTAGACCAACTGATAGTCGGCCAGACTACGGCCACAGGCCAGCGCCAGCGGTTCGGCAAACGTGAGGGTTTGCGGACTGACCAGACCAACGGAATCTTCTGCAAAGACGGTGGGCATTGACCCTGCTCGCGCTTAAATGAGGCGCCAGTCTAAAGAGCACCGCCCCAGGCGGCAAGCGCATGGGGCGGCGGGTGTGCAGCGGTTGGTTGGGGTAAGCGGATCAGTCTGCGGCGCTGTGGCTGCGCCCGGCGCCTGGCAGGCTGACCACCTTGCCCTGGCGTTGCACGGGCGCCGGTCGGCGCAGCATGCGCAGCATCTCATTGGCCTGGGCCAGTTGCTGCTGCAGTTCGTGCTGGTAGCGTCCCAGATGCTGGCTGCGGGTGCGGGTTTGCTGGGTTTCCTGGGCCAGGGCCTTGAGGCGCAGCATGTGGGTTTCCAGCATCTGCTTGTTTTCCAGGGTGTGCTGCATCAACGGCATCAGGGCATCGCCGGCCCACTGCTCGGCTTCCTGGCGCAGGCGCTGGTGCAGGCCGATGACTTCCTGCACCAGGGTGGCGAAGAAGCGCCGGCTCAGGGTGGCCTGGTTGGTCAGCAGGGTCTTCAGGTGCAGGCGGAAGCGGTCGGCCTTGCCTTGCAGCTGCTGCAGTTCGCGCAGGGGGCGCTTGATGCTGAACTGCGGGGCGTCGACACCGTGCAGGGGGTTCTCTTCGTTGTGCCGGCGGTAGATGGCGGCGACCATCTTGTTGGCCATTTCGGCTTCCTGACCCAGGGTCTGTAGGTCGGCTTCCACGCTGCGGAAGAAGAACAGGATGGTCTGGTTGATACCGAAGGTGGTCCAGCTGCCGGTGAGGTTCTTGCTTAGCAGCGCCAGGTGCTCATCCAGCCGCTCACTGCGCACGGCGCTGCGCAGCAGGTCGCCCTGGCGCTTGAGCAGGCGCTGGTTGGTCTTCAGACCGAGCAGGCGCTTGTGGTGCTGGCCGTGGTCTTCTTTGGTCTTGGCGGTCAGCTCGAACAACAGCTGGCCGTTGTCCTGATGGTGGTTGGACAGCAGCTCGTGCTGTTCATTGACCTTGGCCAGGCGCAGGTTGAGCACGTGCTGGCTGTTTTGCAGCAGGGCCAGCACCTGGTTGACCACGCGTTCTTCCAGCAGGCGTTCCTTCTGCGCCACGATGCGTTCGCACAGCAGGGTTTCCAGACCGGCCAGCTGGCTGCGGTCGAGCAGCTCCTGGTCCTTGCGCACTTTGGCCAGCAGGGCTTGCTTGGCCGAGATTGGCAGCACGTTGTCGCGGCTGATGCCCAGTTGCTTGGCGGTGGCGCTGCGGATTTTCTCGATGGCGTGCTGAACGAAGGTTTCGCCGGCCAGGTCGTCCCAGAGCACGTCGATCTTGTTCAGGGCGGCAAACAGGCAGATGGGGTTTTCGTCGTCGAGCTGGCGAATGTGTTGCTGCCACACCTCCATGTCGCTGGCCGTCACGCCGGTATCGGCGCTGAGCAGGAAGATCACCGCCTGGGCGTTGGGCAGCATCGACAGGGTCAGTTCCGGCTCGCTACCCAGGGCATTCAGGCCGGGAGTGTCGAGGATGCGCAGGCCCTGGCGCAGCAGTGGGTGGTCGAAGTTGACGATGGCATGGCGCCAGGCCGGCACCAGCACGATGCCCGGTTTGCCGGCGCTTTCCAGCATGTCCGGGTGGAAGCCCAGTTGAATGGCCTGCTCCACCGGCATCGGCTTGGTCTTGGCCACCTGGGTAAAGGCCTGGACCATGTTGTCCGGATCGCTGAGGTCCAGGGGGATATTCACCCAGTGCCGGGGAATGCGCTTGAACTGCGCCACGCTGGCTTCGGCCGCGCGGGTCTCGATCGGCAGCAGGCGGATATAGGAGTGTTCCGAGCGCGGGTCGAAAAACAGCTCGGTGGGGCACATGGTGGTGCGCCCGGCCTGGGACGGCAGCATGCGCTGGCCGTATTCGGAGAAGAACAGGCTGTTGATCAGCTCTGTCTTGCCGCGCGAATACTCGCCGACAAAGGCCAGGGTGATGTGGTCGGTGCGCAGCAGTTTGAGGGCGCGCTCCAGCTTGGCCTCAACGGCGTCGGAATTGAGGCGGTTGTGGATCAACCAGCTGCGATAGCGGGTGATCTCGCGCATCAATTCGCGCTTCCAGGCCACGTAGGCGGTGACCTGCTGACTGAGACGTTCCATGCTCATCCTGGCTCTCCGGGG
>JAIERF010000078.1 GCA_019747075.1 Pseudomonadaceae bacterium | reverse complement strand
GCTGAGTTCGGAATAAGACATAGGGGCAGCACCGTACCGGAAAGGTCAGGTGTTGCACTCAGTTTTTGCGGCCGCCGATGATAAAGGCGGGTTTGATTCGGGCAGAGTCAATATCAACGTGGTCTCGCTGAACCAAGCGCCAGAAACCAACGCGCTCAACATCTCTGGCGATGAGGACACCCTGATTACGATCAACCTGGCTGGCAGCGATAGCGATGGTTCGATCGCGGGTTATGTCATTAAGTCCCTACCAACGAATGGGCTGTTTTATAGCGACACTGCTATGACCACCCTGATTGCGGTTGATGATTTGGTAACTGGGCCTGTCTACTTCAAACCCAATGCTAACTGGAATGGTGCCAGCCAGTTCAACTATGCCGCGCGCGATAATGAAGGCCTGACCGATCCTACCCCAGCCCTGGCTAACATCACCGTGACTGCCGCACCTGACGCCGCCGAGGTAGGCAGCGGTGCCGCCACTGTAAAAGAAGATACACCGGCCCAATCCACTGCAGCAGGAACCCTCTCCATCACAGATCCAGACGCGGGTGAGGAAGGTTTCGAGGTGCAATCCAATACCGCTGGAACCTACGGCAGTTTCTCCATCACCAGTGACGGGGACTGGACTTATAACATCGACAACAGCAAAACCAACGTTCAACAACTCAAAGAGGGGGAGACCAAAACCGAGACATTCACTGTCAATGGTATTGACGGCACGGCCAGCTCAGTTGTGATTACTGTTACAGGCACTAACGATGGCCCAACAGCGGCGATCGATAGCGGCGCCACCCAGCGCAATATCGCCCTGACCTTTACTCCTGCGCAGTTGCTTGGCAACGATACTGATCCAGATGGCGATACGCTGACGATTGACTCAGTGCAAGGTGCGATGAATGGCAACGTTGCACTTGTCGCCGGTAATGTGGTGTTTGTCCCTACAACTGGCTACTCCGGCCCTGCATCCTTCAGCTACACCATCATCGATGGCAAAGGGGGGGCATCCACTGCCTCGGTCAATATCAATGTGAGCACCACACCTCCTCCCGCCGCAGATGGAACCCACCTGATTGTACCGAGTGCCATCATGCTACTGGGCGGCGCTGACGCCTTAGATGGTGGCGATGAGGATGACTACCTGGACGGTGGTGATGGCGACGATATTGGCCCGGCCAATGCGGCCCTGTTGTTGGGTGGCGCGGGTAACGACATCATCTTCGGCGACGCGGGCAGCGAAGACCTGGATGGCGGTATCGGCAACGACACGCTGATGGGGGGGGCAGGCAACGATCACCTAAAAGGGGGTGATGGTGCAGATCTGTTCAAATGGCGAGCGGGCGATACCGGGCAAGATGTCATCCTTGACGTTAACCTCGGCGAGGGTGACCGCATCGACCTGCGTGACCTGCTGGTAAACGAGCAGAACAACGAGATCACTGACTACCTGCGTCTGGATACCATCACCTCGACCCTGCAGATCAGCAGCACCGGCCAGTTCGGCGCAGGTGGCACGGCAGACGTCACCATCAAACTGGAAAATGGTGCCGGCGGAAACGCCCTGTCTGACTACAACGGCATGAGCCAAGCGCAGATCATTAACTCGCTGATAGGCAGCACAGACCCCATGCTAAAAGTCGATCAAGGCTAACCTGTGCTACGTACTTGCCCTGAACAGTAAGCATGGCTGCGCCATAAACTGCAGCCCCAAAAAAAGCAAAAGCCGCAGCTGACTGCGGCCTTTCTTATCAGAGAGAACCGCACCTCAACGCTCGCGCAGTGCCTCGGAGCGGGCGCGAATGATGGGTTTGAGCAGGTAACTGAGGATGCTCTTCTTACCGGTGATGATGTCCACCGACGCCACCATGCCAGGGATGATCAGCAAGGGCTTCTCCACCGTACCAAGGTGGCTTTTGTTGGTGCGTAGTTTGATCAGGTAGAAGCTGTTGCCTTCCTCATCGGTGATGGTGTCGGCGCTGATCTGTTCCAGCTTGCCCTTGAGGCCACCATAAATCGTGTAGTCGTAGGCGGTGAACTTGACCATCGCCTCTTGCCCCGGATGCAGGAAGGCAATGTCCTGCGGACGGATGCGCGCCTCCACCAGCAGGTTGTCGTCCAGCGGCACAATCTCCACCAAGTCGCTGCCCGGCTGGATCACGCCACCGATGGTGTTGACCAGCAGCTGCTTGACGATGCCGCGCACCGGTGAGGTGACCAGAGTACGGCTGACCCGATCCTCCAGGGCCTTACCGGTGGACTGGATCTTACTCAGCTCGGTGCGCGCCTCGTTCAGCTCGGTCAGCGCCTCGCTGCGGAAACGCCCGCGGGTTTCGTCGATCTTGCGCTCGACTTCCTTGATCGCCGACTCGGCGCGCGGGATGGCCAAGGTGATGGCCTGCAGCTCGCCCTGGGTTTCCACTTCACCGCGCTTGAGGCGCAGCACTTCCACCGGCGAAATCGCACCCTCCGCCACCAACGGCTCGGACATGGCGATCTCCTGGCGCAGCAAGCCCAGGCTGCTGCGATACTGGCTCTGCTTGGAGCTGTACTCGCGCAACTCCTGACGGCGCTGGTTGAGCTGCTCTTCCAGCCCGGCCACCTCATCCAGCAGCTGTTGCTGGCGACTGGCAAACAAGGCCTGTTCGCTGGCTGCCAGGCCCGGAGCCAGCTCGTTGACACTGCTGGGCACGTTCAAGGCGCGCCCTTCGGCTTCCGCACTGAGGCGCTCGACCCGCAGCACCAAGGCCTGACGGTCGGCCTCAGTCTCGCCGACATTGGAAGCAAAGCGGGTGTCGTCCAGGCGCAACAAAGGCGCGTTGGCGGCCACCACCTGCCCTTCATGCACATACAACTCGGCGACGATGCCGCCTTCAAGGTTCTGGATCTTCTGCAGCCGTGATGAGGGAATGGCCTTACCATCGCCACGGGTCACTTCGTCGATCAAGGCGAAGTTGGCCCACAACAGGAAGAACATAAAGCACGCCACCAGCGCCCAAATGGTCAGGCGCACCACCCGTGGCGCGTCCTCTACCAGGGCCTTATTGACCTCCGGCAGTGGCTCATCACCAGTGACCCGGCCACCAATAAAATAGGCCAGCACGGCCTGGCGCAGCGCCTGCAAGCGAGTATTAAGCGACACTGATTTGCCCCTTCTTCAGCGCATCCATCACCGCCTCTTTCGGCCCGTCGGCTATCACCTGGCCGCGGTCGATAATGATCAAGCGGTCCACCAGACTGAGCATGGAGGCGCGATGGGTGACCAGCAGCACGGTTTTGTCGACAATCACCGCCGCCAGGCGCTGCTTGAGGCGCTCTTCACCGGTGTTGTCCATGGCGCTGGTAGGCTCATCCAGCAGCAAAATCGGCGGATCGAGCAACAAGGCCCGAGCCAGGGCCACGTTCTGCCGCTGGCCGCCCGACAGTTGCTGGCCACGCTCGCCCACCGGCAAGTCGTAACCCTGCGGATGCAGGCGGGCAAATTCATGCACACCAGCCAGTTCCGCGGCCTGCAACACCAGCTCATCCTCGACATAGCGGGCGCCGCTGACCAGGTTGTCACGCAGACTGCCGCTGAACAGTTGAATGTCCTGCGGCACGTAGCCGATGTTATGGCGCAGGTCGCTGACATCCAGCTGACGAATGTCGATGCCATCCACCAGCAAGCTGCCGCCATCGGCCTGGTACAGCCCCACCAGCAACTTGGCCAGGGAGCTTTTGCCCGAACCGCTGCGACCGATGATGCCGATCTTCTCGCCCGGACGGACGACCAGATTGATGCCCTTGAGCGCGGCGTTCTGCTGACCTGGGTAGTTGAAGTCCACCTGACGAAATTCCAGGGCGCCCTGCAGGCTCTGGCGTGTCAGCGGCCGCTCGTCCTCATGACGTTCCTGGGGGAGCTCCATCATCTGATCGATGTTGGTCATGGTCAGGCGTGCCTGCTGGTAGCGGGTCAGCAGCCCGGACAACTGGGTCAGCGGACCAAGGGCACGGCCACTGAGCATGTAGCAGGCGATCAACCCGCCCATGCTCAAGTTGCCGTCGATGATCATGTACACACCAAAAGCGATCATCGCCACGCCGGCAAACTGCTGAATCAGCAGGGTAATGTTCATCGCGAGCGTGGACAGCATACGCACGCGCAGTTCCAGTCGACTGAGGGTGCCAATGGTCTGCTCCCACTGATACTGACGCTCGCTCTCGGCGTTGTTGACCTTGACCGCATCGAGGCTGCCGAGGGTTTCAATCATGCACGACTGGCGTTCAGCGGAGAGAGCCATGGTCTTTTCCATGGTCTCTTCCAAAGGTTTTTGCAGTGCCCAGCTGCACAATGCGGCCAGCGGAAAAGCCAACACTGGAATCCACACCAGATGGCCGCCGAGCAGTCCGATCACCAGCAACACCAATAGCGTAAACGGCAGGTCGATCAGACTGGTCAGGGTCAACGAGGCAAGAAAGTCGCGCAGGGTCTGAAATTCATGGATGTTCTGCGCAAAACTTCCGACCCGCGCCGGCCGGTGGCGCATGGCCATGCCGATGATGCGCTCGAACAAGGTTGCGGAGATGATCAGGTCGGTCTTTTTACCGGCCAGGTCGAGACACAGGCCGCGCATGGTCTTGAGGATCAGGTCAAACACATAGGCCCCAGTGATGCCGACCGCCAGCACCCACAAGGTCGCCGTAGCCTGATTGGGCACCACCCGGTCGTAGACGTTCATGACGAACAACGGCGCCCCCAGGCCGATCAGGTTGATCAGCAGGCTGGCTGCTACCGCATCGATATACAGCCAACGTGAACGCTTGAGGGTATCGCGAAACCAGGAGCGGGCCCGCGGAATGAGATTCTCATGGCCAACATCGAAGCGATGTCGCGGCTGGGCGAAGAACACCTGGCCGCTGTAATCCTCCGCCAACAGGTCCGCCTTGACCTGCACCTCGCCGCCTTCACTCTCGCTAAGCAGCAAACGGGCATCGCCGTTGTCAGCCCAGCCCAACAGAATGGCACTGCGACCCTCGCGCAATTCGAGCAGAGCGGGCATGGCAATCGCTGGAATCTGCGCCAGGGCGCGCCGCAACCAGCGCCCCTGCAAGCCGGCACGGGCTGCCGCACGGGGCAACAACTCGGCACTCAAGCGTTGAGCGGGCAACGGCAGACCGGCCGTCAGCATGGCCCGACTGGCGGGCCGCTGATGCAGCACACAAAGAGACAGCAAGCTGTCCAGCAGTGGATCGTCATAGCGCCCACGCGGGTCGCCCTGGGACAACGATGAACTGACAGCTACGACCACGCTGGACTCTCGATTGACGGACTAAAGGGAACTCAGTTCAAGCCCGGCAATTGCGCCTTGCTCTGGACTTCCGCGGTTGGGGTTGCTGCCAGCGGCGCAACAACGCCCTGACTTTTCAGCAACTGGCCCATGGTCGCCTTGATCCGGTACTGAGTAAACAGCTCATTGAAGCGGATATCGGCCAGACGACGCTGGGACGTGAAGAGTTCGTTTTCACTGTCCAGCAGGTCCAGCAGCGAACGCTCGCCGAGGGAGAACTGCTTCTGATAAGCCTCGCGGACACGGGTGTTGTAGTCCACGTAGTCGCTGGCGATCGGCAACTGCTCACGAGCATTAGTCAAGGCGTTCCAGGCCAGCCCCATTTCCTCACTCAACACGCGCAAGGCGTTGTTGCGAATGTCCATGGCTTCGTTGGTCTGGTAGGCCTTGGCCTGCAGATTAGCCTTGTCGCTGCCGCCAGCGAACAGGTTGTAGCGCATGCGCAGCATCGCCTGCCATTCATTGACGTGACCGCGGGTGCCGTCCAGGTTGTTGTCGGCGCCTTGCATCAACTCGGCATCCACCTGCGGGTAGAAGGTCGACTTGGCTGCTTCGTACTGCTGCTCGGTGGCTTGTACGTCGGCCTCAGCCGAGCGCAGCAACGGGCTGTTTTCACGCACCTGCTGACGCGCCTCCTGCAGACTGGACGGCAGTTGCCCGATCAGGCCAGAAGGCAGACTCAACTCCTGCGGGTCCTGCCCCACTACGCTGTAGTAATTGACCTGAGCATCGGCCAGGTTGGTCTGCTCGGTAATCAGGTTGTTCTTGGCCTGGGCCAGACGCGCTTCAGCCTGATCGAAATCCGCTGTACGGCCGACACCGCGCTCGGTGCGCAAACGAATCTGGTCATGCACACGCTGGTGACGCAACAGGTTCTCAGTGGCCAGGCTGACCAGCTCTTCACGGCGCAGTACATCTATATACGCCTGAGCCACATCCAGCGCCGTGCGCTCAGCACTGCCCAGCAAGGCATAGGCCCGCGAATTGACCGTCGCTTGTTGGCGTCCGACTTCGCTGGAGGTAGCAAAACCGTCAAACACCATCTGCCGCAAACGCAGGCTCGATTCACTGCGAGTCAGGGTTTCATAGTGATTGCTGTCGCTACGGGTCGAGTTATTGTCTGTGCCTTCACGGCCCGTGCCGGCCAGCAAATCAATACGCGGTAGATAGCCGCCCTTGGCTGCCTGCAAGTCTTGATCGGCGGAAAGTCGACGGTTAACCCCGGCCTGAATTTCCGGGTGTGCCTCCAGAGCCGCCTGCATGGCTTGCTGCAGGGTCTGCGCTGATAACGGGAGGCTGCAAAAGAGAGCGATGGGGGCAAAGGCAAAAATCGGCAAGCGCATTATTCAACGAGTCCTTCGAAGCGGAAGCTTCCAGCAGAGTTGGGTATGATCAATCTCAACCATTGGCCTGGTTATCTACAAGCAGGCTGCAGGCCATGCTGCATGGGGCCTAACCTGCTTTCGGTAAGGCCTGACAACAGCTGATATCAAAGTGACACCAGGCAGCTAAGTGTTTAGGATAGCTGCTACATCCGTCAACAATTGACTATAAAGTCAATGCCGAATCATCATAAGCTTTTTGATTTGTGACCTGTAACAAATCTCTTTAATCGCTGGCAGCTCCTCCACCTTCTTCACCGGCCAATAATCAGCGCCAGGAAGCCAGCCCATATTCAGCCCGGAGTTTCGTCATGAGCACTGTTATCGCCATCGTCAAAAGCATCATCGGCCAAGTATTTGCCCTCTCCCCCGAAGGCACGCGCCGACTGCTGATTGAAGGCGATCGCCTGTTCGCCGGCGACCAAGTAATGACCGGCCAGGAAGGCATGATCAGCCTTGAGCTGAGCGATGGCCGCACTCTTGACCTGGGCCGCGATTCGCAATGGACTGCCGTAGCCGACACACCACAAGTTGCCACCACGCCAAGCGCCGAGCTTTCGGCCAGCGAACTGCAACAAGCCATCACCCTTGGCCTCGACCCAACCGCCGAACTCGAAGCAACTGCCGCCGGTGCTGGCGGTACTGGCGGCGGCACCGGCGGCGCAGCAGGTGGCGGTCATAGCTTTGTATTGCTAGATGCGACCGCAGAGCAACTGGACCCTACCGTCGGCTATGACACGCAAGGCTTGGGCTTTGCTGCGGGGGGATTGGAAGAGCAAATTGCGCTAGCCAATGATGGCAACGGCACTACAGGCAATACTGTGCTCCCATTCAATGTTGCACCGGTCGGTCAGACTGACACCGCCACCACCGCCGAGGAGACACCGGTCACCATCGACGTGCTGGCCAATGACACCGACGTCGACGGCCCGGC
>JAIERF010000274.1 GCA_019747075.1 Pseudomonadaceae bacterium | reverse complement strand
CCTCCAAGTCACCAGCGTGGCCACCACAGCCAAGCTGGTTGCGCTTACGCGCAACGCGCCATGCCTGGCGCACACAATAAAAAGCCCCGCTTAGCGGGGCTTGGGTGTTACGGGTTGGTGACCTTGTCCATCAGGGCCAGATCGCGACTGGCCGTCAGCACCAGGCCGTAGCTGATCTTGTCGAAGGTGCGGAACACCATCAGCAGACCGCCGCGTTCGTCCGGCACCTTGACCTGCTGGCCGTTGACGCGGTCACGCACGGTTTCGCCGGTTTTCATGATCGCCAGCACGCTGCCTTCAGTCAGGCCATCACGCTGGCCCTTGTTGATGGTGACTACATCCATCAAGCCGATCTGGTTGACGCCACGGGGCACGTCGATGATCAGGCCGTTCACCTGGCTAGCCGGCTCGCGCGGCATAAAGGTCGAGTTGACTGCACGCTCGTCGGTGGGGAAGAAACGGTCGCCGAGGCGCACTTCTTCGTTAGTCCGTGTCAGGCCCAGAGTGGTGACATCACCTTCGCTGGACAGCACTTCGGCATTGCCGATGACGTTGGCGTTGATGCCGAGAAACTCATTAGTGATCGGGTCTTTGTAGCTCTTGCCCTGGCGGAAGATGCCATAGGCCGGTTGCTGATCGGCGAACACACCGCGGGCGTAGACCTTCTGCCCGGCCCCCATCACCACGCTTTCACCGCCACCGGCCAGCACGTAAGGCGCGCCGGTGAAATCAGCGTCACTGTTGACGATGCGGTTGTTGAACAGGAAGGCGTTGATGACTTCCAAGGGAATGGTCGGAATGGCTTCGGCCATCGGCGTGCTGCGCACCTGCGGCGACAGCTTGATGGTGCCGCGCGACTCGCCGCGATTGAGCACCAGGCGCGGCTGGCCATCCACATAAGTGAGGCTGAGCGTGTCACCCGGGTAGATCAGATGCGGATTCTGGATCTGCGGATTGACGTGCCACAGTTCCGGCCATTTCCACGGCTGGCTAAGGAAGCGGCCGGAGATGTCCCAGAGGGTATCGCCTTTGACCACCGTATAGTTCTCGGGATGCCCGGCCTTGAGCTGGACGTCCGCCTGGGCCAGACCGCCAGCAGCGAGCAGCAGCAGGGCGAGTAGTGATTTCCTCATACGGTGAATCCCTTTATTATGTGTCTTCGCGTGGAACGCCTGATGGCCGGCCCAAAACCCTAGGGAGCCGCAGCCTGAAGCCGTTTTTCAATGCTGCTCAGCATATTAGCAGCGGATTTTGACTTTATTCCACAAGTGCATCACAAACGCATATGGCGATTCTGAACATCCTCGAATTTCCCGATCCACGCCTGCGCACCATCGCCAAAGCGGTGGAGCGGGTCGACGACGACCTGCGCCAGCTGATCGACGACATGTTTGAAACCATGTACGACGCCCCCGGCATCGGCTTGGCGGCCACCCAGGTCAACGTGCACAAGCGCCTGGTGGTGATGGACCTGTCCGAAGACAAGAACGAACCTATGGTGTTTATCAACCCCGAGTTCGAGTCCCTGACCGACGAAGTCGACCAATATCAGGAAGGCTGCCTGTCGGTGCCGGGCTTCTACGAAAACGTCGATCGCCCGCAAAAAGTCAAAATCAAGGCCCTCGACCGTGACGGCCAGCCCTTCGAGCTGATTGCCGAAGGCCTGCTGGCGGTGTGCATTCAGCACGAATGCGATCACCTTAACGGCAAGCTGTTCGTCGACTACCTGTCGACCCTCAAGCGCGACCGGATCAAGAAGAAGCTGGAAAAACAACACCGCCAGCAAGAATGACCCGCGACCCCAAAGGCTTGCTCCGGCAAGCCTTTTTCTTTAGCCACAGATCAGGCGAACAACCATGACCCAGCCCCTGCGCATCGTTTTCGCCGGCACCCCGGAATTTGCCGCCGAGCACCTGAAGGCGCTACTGAACAGCCCTTATCAAGTCGTTGCGGTCTACACCCAGCCAGATCGCCCCGCCGGCCGTGGGCAGAAACTGATGCCCAGCCCGGTCAAGCAATTGGCCCTGCAGCACGAGATTGCCGTCTACCAACCGCAGACCCTGCGCGACCCGGCAGCCCAGGCCGAACTGGCGGCGCTCAAGCCCGACCTGCTGGTGGTGGTCGCCTACGGCCTGATCCTGCCGCAAGTGGTGCTGGATATTCCGCGCCTCGGCTGCATCAACAGTCACGCCTCGCTGCTGCCACGCTGGCGCGGGGCCGCGCCGATCCAGCGGGCGATCCAGGCCGGCGATGCCGAATCGGGCGTCACTGTCATGCAGATGGAAGCTGGCCTGGATACCGGGCCGATGCTGCTCAAGGTCAGCACGCCCATCAGTGCCGACGACACCGGCGGCAGCCTGCATGATCGTCTCGCCGAGCTGGGCCCACCCGCCGTATTGCAAGCCATCGACGGCCTGGCCACCGGCTGCCTGCGCGGTGAGGTGCAGGACGACAGCCTGGCCACCTACGCGCACAAACTGAACAAAGACGAAGCGCTGTTGGACTGGAGCCGCCCGGCCGTGGAGCTGGAGCGCCTGATCCGCGCCTTCAATCCCTGGCCGATCTGCCACAGCAGCCTGAACGGCGCGCCGCTAAAAGTACTGGCCGCACAGCTGGTTACAGAGCCGGGCGCGGGCCGTGGTGCGCCGGGGGAAATCCTCGCCGCCAGCAAGGGTGGCCTGACCGTCGCCTGCGCTGACGGCGCCCTGCGTCTGACCCGCCTGCAACTGCCCGGTGGCAAGGCGCTGAACTTTGCCGATCTGTTCAACAGCCGCCGCGAGCAATTCGCTGTCAGCAGCCTGCTCGGGGCTTCGGCATGAACCCTCGTCTGGCCGCCGCCCGCGCCCTGGCCTCGGTGCTCTCCGGCAAAGCGTCGCTGGGCAGCAGCCTGCCGCCGTTGCTGGACAAGGTCGACGCGCGTGATCGCGGCCTGGCTCAGGACCTGGCCTTTGGCACCGCCCGCTGGCAGCCACGCCTGGCCCTGATTGCCGAAAAATTGCTGCAAAAACCCTTCAAGGCCGCCGACCATGATGTCGAAGCCCTGCTGCTGGTCGGCCTGTATCAGCTGTTTTACACGCGCATCCCGGCCCACGCGGCGATTGGCGAGACGGTTGCCTGCGTCGACAAGCTGAAGAAGACCTCGCTCAAAGGCCTGCTGAATGCCGTGCTGCGCAATGCCCAGCGCGACGGCGAGGCCATTTGCGCCAGCCTGGACAGCGACCCGGTGCTGCACACCGCCCACCCGCGCTGGCTGCAAAAAGCCCTGAAGGCCAACTGGCCGGAGCACTGGCAGGCCATCTGCGCCGCCAACAATGCCCACCCGCCGCTGATTTTGCGGGTCAACCGGCGCCTGCGCAGCCGTGCTGTTTACCTGGCCGAGCTGGCGGCCGTCGGCATTGCCGCCAGCCCTTGCACCTACAGCCGCGATGGCATCCTGCTGGCCCAAGCCTGTGATGTCACCAGCCTGCCGGGCTTCGCTGCCGGGCATGTCAGCGTCCAGGACGAAGCCGCGCAACTGGCCGCCGACCTGCTGCAACTGGCTCCCGGCCAGCGCGTGCTGGATGCCTGCTGCGCCCCCGGCGGCAAGACCTGTCATCTGCTGGAAGCCGAGCCCAAACTGGCCCATGTATTGGGTGTCGATCTGGAAGCCAAACGCCTGGTGCGGGTACGCGAAAACCTCGCGCGCCTGGGCCTTGAGGCGGAACTGATCGCCGCTGACGGCCGTGGCCTCGCCAGTTGGTGGGATGGCCAGCCGTTCCAGCGCATTCTGCTCGACGCACCGTGCTCGGCCACCGGCGTGATTCGTCGCCACCCGGATATCAAGCTGACACGCCAAGCCAGCGACATCACCGCCCTGGCCACCCTGCAGGGCGAGCTGCTGGATGCGCTGTGGACCACTTTGGAAGTCGGCGGCATCCTGCTGTACGCCACCTGCTCGGTGCTGCCGGAAGAAAACAGCGACAACATCGGCGCGTTTCTGGCGCGTACACCGGGCGCTCGGGAGCTGGATATCGACGGAGAATTTGGCCTCAAGCAGGCCCACGGTCGCCAGTTGTTGCCCCAGGTAGACGGCCACGACGGTTTTTACTATGCCAAGCTGATCAAGATCGCAGCGGCGCCCCAAGGTTAATGAACGGTGTCGACGCCGCCCACGCCGCGTCCACAGGAGTAGTGCAGTGAAGATCATCATTCTCGGTGCCGGCCAGGTCGGCGGCACGCTGGCGGAACACTTGGCCGGCGAGGCCAACGACATCACCGTGGTAGACACCGACACCGAGCGCCTGCGCGACCTCGGCGATCGTCTGGACATCCGTACCGTGGTCGGCCGTGGCTCGTTCCCCACCGTGCTGCGCCAGGCCGGCGCGGATGACGCCGACATGCTGATTGCGGTGACCAACAGCGACGAAGTCAACATGCTCGCCTGCCAGGTCGCCTACACCCTGTTCCACACCCCGACCAAAATTGCTCGGGTGCGCGAATCGGCCTACCTGACCCGCAACGACCTGTTCGACAACGACGCCATCCCGGTGGACGTGTTGATCAGCCCCGAGCAGGTGGTGACCAACTACATCAAGCGCCTGATCGAATACCCCGGCGCCCTGCAGGTGCTCGACTTTGCCGAGGGCAAAGCCCAGCTGGTGGCAGTGCGCGCCTACTACGGCGGGCCGTTGGTGGGCCAGCAACTGAGCCAGTTGCGCGCCCACATGCCTAACGTCGACACCCGTGTGGCCGCGATCTTCCGCCGCGACCGGCCCATCCTGCCGCAGGGCGATACCGTGATCGAGGCTGACGACGAAGTCTTCTTCATCGCCGCCAAGGGCCATATCCGCGCAGTGATGAGCGAGATGCGCCGCCTGGAAGACAGCAACAAGCGCATCATCATCGCCGGCGGCGGCAACATCGGTGAACGCCTCGCCGAAGCCATCGAAAGCCGTTACCAGGTGAAGATAATCGAGCGTAATCCGGCCCGCTGCCGCTACCTGTCCGACAGCCTGGAAAGCACCATCGTGCTGCAGGGCAGCGCTTCCGACCGCGACCTGCTGCTGGAAGAGAGCATCGCCGACACCGACATCTTCCTGGCGCTGACCAACGACGATGAAGCCAACATCATGTCCTCTCTACTGGCCAAGCGCCTGGGCGCGCGCAAGGTGATGACCCTGATCAACAACCCGGCCTACGTCGACCTGGTGCAGGGCGGGCAGATCGACATCGCCATCAGTCCGCAGCTGGCCACCATCGGCACCTTGCTGACCCACGTGCGCCGTGGCGACATCGTCAGCGTTCACTCCCTGCGCCGCGGCGCCGCCGAGGCCATCGAGGCGATTGCCCACGGCGACAGCAAATCCAGCAAAGTGGTCGGCCGGATGATCGAAGACATCGCCCTGCCGCCTGGCACCACCATCGGCGCGATCATCCGCGACGAGGAAGTACTGATCGCCCACGACGATACGGTGATCGCTTCTGGCGACCACGTGATCCTGTTCTTGGTGGACAAGAAGTACATCCGCGACGTCGAACGGCTGTTCCACGTGGGCCTGAGCTTCTTCTAAGCGCTTGCCGGTGCGACTGACGGGGCAGGGTATGACCGTCAGTCGCGATTAAAGCGCAGCGCCACGCCGCCAGGCTCAAAGCGCACCACCGACATCTGCACCAGAGGCGCCTCCATGGGCAGGCCTTGCACCTGACCGGTGACTTGCTCGCCGATTTTCAACAGGCTCTGGGCATCATCGATCACCACAAACACGCCGCTGTCGGAAATATCCCGGGTCACCACCATCAACTCGCCATGAACGGGGTGGTCAATGCGAATGCGGACCTTCAGAGGGGCACGGGTGTTGCTGCGTTGGTTGGTCATGACAAGCCTGTTGTTGTGCTTTTTCTGGGCATAGCGCTGACGTTAGAGGTTAAAGCGTCCAGCATCAATACCATTTTGCCTCGCCCGCCGGGCGCTTCTTGAAGCGCTTCATGGTCCACATGTACTGGCTCGGGTAGGCCTGCACATAACGGCCAATCACCGCACTCATGGCCGCCACGCCTTCTTCCACGTTATCGCTGTACATGCCCTCGGGGGCGGCTTCGAGAATCACCTTGTAGCCCGAGCCATCGGCCAGGCGCAGGGCATGCAGGAACACCCCGACCGCCTTGCCGCCAGACAGCATGTTAGGCACGAATTTGCTGGTCAGCGCCTGGGTGGCGCAGAAGGGCACAAACACGCCACTCGACAGGCTCGGCTCCGGGTCAGCCGGAATGCCTACGGCGCCGCCACGGCGCACTTCCTTGATGACACTGAGAATGCCTTCCTTGGTCGAGGCAGCCACCTTGTTGCCCATCTGCACGCGCTGCTTTTGCAGCAGTTCATCGACCGCCTTGAGCTTGGGCGGGCGGTAGAAAATGATCGGTTTGCACTGTGCGCAGTAGAAGTGATTGAGCACTTCCCAGTTGCCCAGGTGGCTGGTGATGCCGACCACGCCTTTGCCCGAGGCCAATGCCGCCTCCAGCACGTCCAGGCCTTCGACTTCACGGACCAGATCGATCGACTTCTGCGCCGGCCAGATCCACGCGCAGGCGCTTTCGGTAAAGGTCCGGCCGATGTCCATCAGCGCCCGGCCGAGCAAGGCCTCGCGCTCGACGGCGGACAACTCAGGAAAGCACTTGGCCAGATTGACCCGCGCCACCTCGCGCGAACGGTTGGGCAGTTTCCACATCAACCAACCGATGGCGGCGCCCACGGCCTGCACGGCGCGCCAGGGCAACAGGGCGAACAAGCGCAGGAAGCCAACCACCAGCGCGCCTTTGAATTTTTCCACAAGAACCACTCCATTAACGGCCAACCGCCGGCATTGTACGGGATCGTCCGCATCTAGCGCGGATTGGCCAGCAGCCGATAGCGATCACAATCGGTGGTGTGGTCCATGACCATGCCGGCCGCCTGCATATAGGCGTAGCAAATGGTCGGCCCGACGAAGGTGAAACCGGCCTTTTTCAGCGCCTTGCTCATCGCCTCGGCCTCCGCCGTGATGGCTGGCACGTCGCTGCGGCCTGCGAAGTGATTGATCTTCGCCGCCCCACCGACAAACGACCAGAGCAGCCCGACCGGATCGTCCAGGCGCAACCAGGCCTGGGCATTCTGCCGCGCGGCCTTGAGCTTGAGACGGTTGCGGATGATGCCGGGGTCCTGCATCAGCTCCTCGATCTCCTCGTCGCTCAGCACGGCCAAACGTTGCGGATCGAAGCCAAACAGCACCTGGCGGTAGCGCTCACGTTTTTTCAGCACCGTGATCCACGACAGGCCGGCCTGAAAACCTTCCAACAGCAAGAGTTCGAACAGCCGTTGCGGGTCACGCAGCGGTACGCCCCATTCGTCATCGTGATAGGCGATGTAGAGGGGCTCATCGTTACACCAGAAGCAGCGCGGCATAAGGCTCCAAGGGGTGGCGGCGGGGAGGAATCGGGTATACTCCCGGGCTTTCCGTCGCAGCCTAAGAACAGGTGAATTTAGTGACCCAGCCTACGCCTGCCGTGCGCACCTTCCAAGATTTGATCCTCGCCCTCCAGCAATACTGGGCCGAGCAAGGCTG
>JAIERF010000162.1 GCA_019747075.1 Pseudomonadaceae bacterium | reverse complement strand
CATACCGCCACGTTTCTGCGCGCCATCGGCCCGGAAACCTGGAACGCCGCCTACGTGCAACCAAGCCGCCGTCCCGCCGACGGCCGCTATGGCGAGAACCCCAATCGCCTGCAGCACTACTACCAGTTCCAGGTGGTGTTGAAACCGAACCCGGAAAACTTCCAGGAACTGTACCTCGGCTCGCTGAAGGCCATCGGCCTCGACCCGCTGGTGCACGACATTCGTTTCGTTGAAGACAACTGGGAATCGCCGACCCTCGGCGCCTGGGGTCTGGGCTGGGAAATCTGGCTGAACGGTATGGAAGTCACCCAGTTCACCTACTTCCAGCAAGTCGGCGGCATCGAGTGCTACCCGGTGACCGGCGAGATCACCTACGGTCTGGAGCGTCTGGCCATGTACCTGCAGGGCGTGGATTCGGTCTACGACCTGATCTGGACCGACGGCCCGTTCGGCAAGGTCACCTACGGCGACGTGTTCCACCAGAACGAAGTGGAGCAGTCCACTTACAACTTCGAGCACGCCAACGTCGACAAGCTGTTCGAGCTGTTCGATTTCTACGAGTCCGAAGCCAACCGCCTGATCGAGCTGCAACTGCCGTTGCCGACCTACGAAATGGTCCTCAAGGCGTCGCACACCTTCAACCTGCTGGATGCGCGCCGGGCGATCTCCGTGACTGCGCGTCAGCAGTACATCCTGCGCGTGCGCGCCCTGGCCCGCGCCGTGGCGCAGAGCTACCTGCAAGCCCGCGCCAAGCTTGGCTTCCCGATGGCACCGGCTGATCTACGCGATGAAGTGTTGGCAAAACTGGAGGCAGCAGAATGAGTGCGCACGATTTCCTGGTTGAGTTGGGCACCGAAGAGCTGCCACCGAAAACCCTGAAAAACCTCGGCCAAGCCTTCCTCAGCGGCGTCGAGAAGGGCTTGAAAGCCGCTGGCCTGAGCTACAGCAGCGCACGCATCTATGCCGCACCACGCCGCCTGGCCGTGTTGGTTGAGCAGTTGGCCAGCCAGCAGCCGGATCGCAGCGTCAACCTCGACGGCCCGCCCGTGCAGGCCGCCTTCAATGCCGAAGGCCAGCCGACCCAGGCCGCCTTGGGTTTCGCCAAGAAGTGCGGCGTCGACCTGGCGCAGATTGACGCCAGCGGCCCGAAGCTGAAATTCAGCCAGAACATTGCCGGCCAGCCCGCCGCCAGCCTGTTGCCAGGCATCGTCGAGACGTCGCTGAACGAGCTGCCGATTGCCAAGCGCATGCGCTGGGGCGCACGCAAGACCGAATTCGTCCGCCCAACCCAGTGGCTGGTCATGCTGTTTGGTGACGAGGTGATCGACTGCGAAATCCTCGCCCAGAAGGCCGGGCGTCTGTCCCGCGGCCACCGCTTCCATCACCCTGATCAGGTGCGCATTTCCAAGCCCTCGACCTACCTGGAAGACCTGCGCAGCGCCTATGTGCTGGCCGACTTGAACGAACGCCGCGCGCTGATCAGCGCCCGCGTTGCCGAACTGGCCGCCGAGCAGCAGGGCACCGCCATCGTGCCGGCTGATCTGCTGGATGAAGTCAGCTCGTTGGTGGAATGGCCGGTGCCGCTGGTGTGTTCGTTCGAGGAACGCTTCCTCGAAGTGCCGCAGGAAGCCCTGATCACCACCATGCAGGACAACCAGAAGTACTTCTGCCTGTTGGATGCCCATGGCAAGTTGCTGCCGCGCTTTATCACCGTGGCCAACGTCGAGAGCAAAGACCCGGCGCAGATCATTTCCGGCAACGAGAAAGTCGTGCGTCCACGCCTGACCGACGCCGAGTTCTTCTTCAAGCAGGACAAGAAGCACAGCCTGGAAAGCCTCAACCAGCGCCTGGCCAATGTGGTGTTCCAGGCGCAACTGGGCTCGGTGTTCGACAAGGCGCAGCGCGTCTCGGCCCTGGCCGGCTTTATCGCCACGCGCATCGGCGGCGACGCCACCCGCGCCGCCCGCGCCGGCTTGCTGAGCAAATGCGACCTGGCCAGTGAAATGGTCGGCGAGTTCCCGGAAATGCAGGGCGTGGCCGGTTACTACTACGCCAAGCACGACGGCGAAGCCGACGACGTGGCCCTGGCCCTGAACGAGCAATACATGCCGCGCGGTGCCGGCGCCGAGTTGCCGAGCACCCTGACCGGCGCCGCCGTAGCGGTGGCCGACAAGCTCGACACCCTGGTCGGCATCTTCGGCATCGGCATGCTGCCGACCGGCTCCAAAGACCCTTACGCTCTGCGCCGAGCGGCCCTGGGCGTGCTGCGTATCCTGATCGAGAAGCAGCTGGACCTGGATCTGGCCGAAGCCATCGAGTTTGCCATCGAGCAGTTCGAAGGCAAAGTCAAAGCCGAAGGCCTGGGCCTGCAAGTGCACGACTTTATCTTCGACCGCCTGCGCGCCCGTTATGAAGACGAAGGCGTGGACGTGGCCGTGTATCAAGCCGTGCGTGCCCTGTCGCCAACCGCGCCGCTGGACTTCGATCAGCGCGTGCAAGCCGTACAGGCCTTCCGCGCACGCAGCGAAGCCGCCGCCCTGGCTGCCGCCAACAAGCGCGTGTCCAACCTGCTGGGCAAGTTCGACGGTGAGGTTCCAGAGGTAGTGGCCAACGCCCTGCTGCTGGAGCCAGCCGAACAGGCCCTGGCGCAGGCGGTGTTTGTCGCGGCTCAGGCCGTCGCGCCACTGGCCGCCGCACGCCAGTACCGCGAGACCCTGGAGCAACTGGCCAGCCTACGCGAGCCCGTGGATGCCTTCTTCGAGGCGGTGCTGGTGAATGCCGACGACGCCGAAGTGCGCGCCAACCGCTATGCGCTGCTGGCACAACTGCGCGGCCTGTTCCTCGGTGTGGCCGATATCTCGCTGCTGGGCTGATTGAAGCCCGCTAATACCCCTCCTGCGCCGCAGCAGCTGCGTAGGAGGGGTTTAGCGCAGCGATACCCATCATTTACACGGAACCCTGCATGAAGCTGTTAATCCTCGACCGCGACGGCGTGATTAATTACGACTCCGACGACTACATCAAATCGGTCGATGAATGGATTCCGCTGCCCGGCGCCATCACGGCCATCGCAGACCTGAGCAAGGCCGGCTGGACCGTGGCCGTAGCCACCAACCAGTCCGGTCTGGCCCGTGGTTATTACACGCCAGCCACCCTCGACGCCATGCACCAACGCCTGCGCCAACTGGTGGCAGAGCAGGGCGGCGACGTCGGCCTAATCGTGCACTGCCCCCATGGCCCGGATGACGGCTGCGCTTGCCGCAAACCGAAACCCGGTATGCTCCAGCAGATTGCAGCCCATTACGGCGTGAGCCTTGCAGGTTTGTGGTTTGTGGGTGACAGCCGTGGTGACCTCGACGCCGCTTTGGCCGTCGATTGTCAGCCCGTTTTGGTAAAAACCGGCAAGGGCGAACGCACGCTGAGCAACGCATTGCCAGCGGGCACTTTAATTTTCGAGGATTTGGCGGCCGTGGCCGCGCAGCTCCTTCACTAGGGTCAAAGCTCACATGTCGACAGTGCAGGCCATCAGAACCTTTGTCTTTTACCTGCTGCTGTCACTCAGCGCCTTGTTCTGGTGCACCCTGAGCATGTTTGTCGCGCCCTTCCTGCCGTTTCGCCTGCGCTACCGCTTTATCAATGTCTACTGGTGCCGCTTCGCCGTCTGGCTGACCAGCGCCATGCTCGGCATTCGTTATGAAGTGATCGGCGCTGAGCATGTGCCCAGCCAACCCTGCGTAATCCTGGCCAACCACCAGAGCACCTGGGAAACCTTCTTTCTGTCCTGCTACTTCCAGCCTCTAAGCCAGGTGCTCAAGCGTGAGCTGCTGTATATCCCGTTCTTCGGCTGGGCCATGGCCATGCTCAAGCCCATCGCCATTGACCGCAGCAACCCCAAGGCCGCGCTCAAGCAAATGGCAAAACAAGGTAATGAATGCCTGGAGCAGGGCACCTGGGTGCTGATTTTCCCGGAAGGCACGCGCATGCCGGTCGGACAGATCGGCAAATTCACCCGCGGTGGCGCCTCACTGGCCGTCAACGCCAACCTGCCAGTGCTGCCAATCGCCCACGACGCAGGGGCCTACTGGCCCAAACAAGGCTGGGCGAAGCGTGCGGGCACCATCAAGGTGGTGATTGGTGCGCCGATGTACGCCGAGGGCACTGGGCCACGGGCGATTGCCGAGCTTAATGACCGTGCCTTTGCCTGGGTGCGACAGACCCAGATCGACATCGACATCGGCGCCCTGGCGCCAGAAGCCCAGCCACTCAGCGCCGCCGCCGACGCCTGAGTTTTTGTGGATAAGCTGTGGGCAAAATACCGGCAGTTAGCCATCAGTCGCCCTAACTGTCTGTATTGATGACTGTTTATCTCGATGCCGGGCAACGCGGAAAAAGTGCATAAGTTATTTCCCATGCTGCCGTTTAGCCACCACCCTGGCCCGGCAGCCTTCGTCAAACGGCCCGAAGACCTCCCAGGCCGGCCGTTGCGGGAAAGACCGATACAGCGCTATCAGCACGCATTTAAGCGCCCCTAAAAGCCAAAAGGCGCCTACCCCGGCATGTGCCGCGGTGACGCCTTGGCTCAGGACAGCGACTCTTAGCTGTGTTTCTGCTCAAACTGGTTGAGCGAGATAACCCGCGTTTTGCCGATCCGGTGACGGTAGATCTCGCGCAGGTACTTGATCGACTTCTTCACGCTGTCACGGGACAGGCGGATGTCGTTGATCGAGACGAACTTACTCTGATCGTTGATCAGCTCACGGTACTTCTTCTCGTACATCGGCTTGATTGCATACCAGTTGGTATCGAGGATCTTGGCCGGGTTTTCGTACTCGTTGAGCATCGCGTCGATGCGCGCTTCATCGAACTCCTCGGCGACGATCAGCTCAAGAATGGCGTTGTCCAGGCTCTCGTCGAAACGGTGCGGCTCGCGGGCGAAACAGCGTTTGATAAAGGCCACGATCAGGGTCAGGAAGTCGTCCGACAGACACGGGCTCTTGACGATCAGGGTGGTCAGCGACAGGTTGGCCGAGGCACCGATCACCAGCGCATAGCGCTTCAGGGTGGTGTTGGGGAACAGGTTGTTGAGGTGGGTCTTGAGCCGGTTAAGGTCCATGTAGGACAGCTTGTAATCCTTGGGCAACGAGACGATGGAGACCACCGACGAGCAATTCTTGAAGAAGTGCAGATCGCTAAGCTCGGCGGCGTTGTACTCGGACTTCTTGTACTGCTCCAGCGCTTCGCGGTAGCGCTTGGACTCGATCGGCAGCAGGCTGATGCCCTCGATGGCCTGGGTCACCTTGTTGAAGTGCGGCAGGTCGATAGAGCGGAAGAACAGGTCGTCGATATTCAACCGCGCCGGCTCTTTGTCCATTACCCGGAACTTATCCAGCGGCGCCGCGGCACTTTGCTCCGGCACCACCGACTCGGCATAAGCCACCGCCACTGGACCGGCCAGACTCATAAACAAATCGTTGGCATCCAGGCGGATGGTTTCGCCGATATCGATACCGGCGCGGCGGAAGTAATTCTGATCGTAATCGGTAGTCACCGCCTGGGCGGTGAGGATGTTGAAGATCTGCTGGGAGATGTACTGGTTGGCGTGACGCTCCATGGCGTTGACGTCGATGTTCTGGATATTACCGTCGTCGCTTTCTTCGGCGTAACGCATGATGTCGTTGGAGATCAGCATCATGGCGTTCCACGGGCGGATGCGGCGCATCACGCTTTCTTCGCTGTTCTCTTCATTGTCGAAGTTGTAGGAGAAGTCCCACTCTTCGGCGAGGTACTTGCACAGCAAACGACCGGCGTTGATATGCAGGGCTTCGGACATCTCGCTGCGCTGATCGGAGATGTTCGGCAGGATGCAGATACCGCTGGTGAAGATCGGCTCGAAGACGAAGGAGTGATCGCGGTTCTCCGCATTGTCTTCGGCCTTCTTGGTATCGAAGGTTTTGCTCATATAGGCAAACTGCTGAGCCAGACCAAATTCCGAGGCCATGCCCGAACCCGTACCGCCACCCGCGCTGAAAATGTAGAAATACAGGCGCGACTGGTTGGCCTTGATGCCGCAGGAGTCGATCAGGTAACTGTGGATAAACTTCCAGTCGGCATTGCTGAAGCGCTGAGTGTCTTTATTCAGAATGATCTTGGCCAGGTACTGGCCGAGGATCGGCGCGTTACCGGCACCGCCCGCATGCACCTCGGACAGGTCCATGATCTTCATCTTGCTGTAGTCACTGAGGAAGCCGCTGGTTTCCCCCTTGCGCGAGAAACGGATACGCCCTTCGATGTCCTTGTCCAGGTCACCCAGCATCACCAGCGGCTCGATCAGGAACACCGGCTTGCTGTCCTTGCTTGGCGCGCGCAGCAGGTTGCTGCGAATCCAGCGGGTAGGGCGGAAGTCCTGCTCGGTGGTGGCCTTTTCTTCGCTCTTGAATTCACTCAGGTAAAACTGCCGGGCGTTGTACACCAGAGAAGCCACATCCAGAGCGATATTCGAGCCGCAGCGACCCAAGCCGATCAGACACACGGAAGGGAAGTGCTGCACCCGCCGCTCACCGTCGTCATCGTGATTGGCTGGCGGAAACACCAGGCTACGCAAGCCATCGAGGTTGTCGAGGATGCGATCGATATCACTTTCGGTGAAATACATATATTGCTCGCCGTTCCTGTCCAGCACCGGCGGCAAAAGCGCTGGCAGCACGTCGATCTCAGCAGGGGCGAGCAGGGTATCGGCTAGAGCAGCCAGGGTGGCCTCAAGCGCAGGGGCGGTGGCAGCGTCTTTTTTTGTTTTCATTGGCGACAGTCCGACGGCTAACAAATTCGAGGTGGCAGTTGGCCACAAGGTGTTCTGTTGAGCGTCGTTTGTAGCATGAAAAACAGAAAAACTCGCGATTTCTCACCCAGCAATGTGATCAACACCAGCCAAAAAGCAGCCCCCCATAGGTTTGAACCGCGGCAGTCCAAAAGACCCAGGCTGTCCCATGACGCACAGGTTTATCAGCGGCACGAGGGTCTGAGCGCCTACTGCAAAATTGTTTCTGGGCTAAATGCAAAACCCCTCGGCAGAGGATCTCTGCCGAGGGGTTTTGGCTGACATCAAAGGAGAGCAGAGCCCTCCTTGATCGTGTCGGCGGGCGACAAACCTGACATTTTTAGAACCCAATAAATCCTTTTAAATCAATAGGTTACAACAAAAGACGGGCACTAATATTGGCATAATCGAACCACATAAAGTGTCATTTTCTGTCGAAATTACCACTATTAATGTCATTATCTGAAACCGCACTAACGTAATCGTAGGCAGCGCTACATTTCTGCGCCAATAGACAATTTTAAAAATAAAAATCAAAGTTAAGTGCAAAGATTAAAAATATAATCCCCCATATAATGCATGCGTTTTTTATTAGACAAAAAAATATCATTTCCATATTTTCCATAAATACAAACATTAACCAATTAATATGACAAACACCTCATAGGA
>JAIERF010000002.1 GCA_019747075.1 Pseudomonadaceae bacterium | reverse complement strand
AGTCAGGCTTAAGGCTTGATGAAGATTTCACCAGTGCCCGCAGTCAGTTTTCGCGGAGCCCCTTATTAGGGGCTTTTTGTTAGCTGGATGATTAGCGTCGCCCTATTTTGGCGACGTTTATTGGGATGGGCGTTTCGCCCATTTTTTATTTGTACGACATGCACGAGGAGTTCAGGTGTCGAGCAAGCTAGAAGAGTTGCAGGCCATGCTGGCTCCAGCGGTTGAGTCGCTTGGCTACCAGTGCTGGGGTATTGAATTTCTGTCCCAGGGGCGGCATTCGCTGCTGCGGGTGTATATCGATCATGCGAATGGCATTTTGGTGGAGGACTGCGAGGCAGTCAGTCGCCAGATCAGTGGCATTCTCGATGTAGAAGACCCTATCAGCGCCGAATATACCCTTGAGGTTTCATCGCCTGGTATGGATCGGCCTTTGTTCAGTCTTGAGCAATTTGCGCTGCATGCCGGAGAACAAGTGAAAATCAAGTTGCGCTCCCCCTTTGAAGGGCGTCGCAATTTTCAGGGGCTCCTTCGCGGTGTGGAGGAGCAGGACGTGGTGGTGTTGGTGGATGACCACGAATTCCTCTTGCCGATCGACATGATCGACAAAGCCAATATTATTCCCAGATTTGATTGAGACGCGGATCCCGCGGAGTACGCGGATTGCGTGGATCCAATGGATTGCGAAAGGCGAGGCGTACGATGAGCAAAGAAGTACTGCTGGTTGTTGAGTCGGTATCCAACGAAAAGGGCGTACCGGCCAGCGTGATTTTTGAAGCCTTGGAGCTGGCTTTGGCCACTGCTACCAAAAAGCGCTTTGATGATGAAGTCGAGTTGCGTGTGGAGATCAATCGCCACACGGGCAACTACGACACCTACCGCCGTTGGGCTGTGGTTGATGAGATTGACCAAGTCAATCCTGAGATCGAGCTGACGCCGGAAGAGGCTCAGGAAAAACAGCCTGGCGCCAAAATCGGCGATGTAGTTGAAGAGAAGATCGACTCCATCGAGTTTGGCCGCATTGCTGCACAAACAGCCAAGCAGGTCATCGTACAAAAAGTTCGCGAAGCCGAACGCGCGCAGGTGGTGGATGCCTATCGCGAGCGCGTAGGTGAGATTGTTTCCGGTACCGTGAAAAAGGTTACCCGCGATAACGTGATCGTTGACCTGGGCAACAATGCCGAGGCCATGCTCGCTCGCGAAGACATCATCTCCCGTGAAACTTTCCGCGTCGGCGCTCGCATGCGTGCGCTGCTGAAAGAGATTCGCACCGAGAATCGCGGCCCGCAGCTGATCCTGTCGCGCACCGCGCCGCAGATGCTGATTGAGCTGTTTCGTATCGAAGTGCCGGAGATCGCTGAAGAGCTGATCGAAGTGATGGCCGCTTCGCGTGATCCAGGTTCGCGCGCCAAGATTGCCGTGCGCTCCAAAGACAAACGTATCGATCCACAGGGTGCTTGCATTGGTATGCGCGGTTCGCGTGTGCAAGCGGTATCCGGTGAGCTCGGTGGCGAGCGTGTTGACATCGTGCTGTGGGATGACAATCCGGCGCAGTTCGTCATCAACGCCATGTCGCCAGCTGAAGTGGTTGCGATCATCGTTGATGAAGACGCCCATGCGATGGATATCGCTGTGGGTGAAGACAATTTGGCGCAAGCCATTGGCCGTGGTGGTCAGAACGTGCGTCTTGCCAGTCAGTTGACTGGTTGGACCTTGAACGTGATGACCGAAGCGGACATCCAGGCCAAGCAGCAAGCTGAAACCGGCGACATCCTGCAGCGCTTTATCGACGAGTTGGAAGTCGACGAAGAGCTGGCCCAGGTGCTGGTTGAAGAAGGCTTCACCAGCCTGGAAGAAATCGCCTATGTACCGGTGGAGGAAATGCTCAGCATCGACGGCTTTGACGAAGACATCGTCAATGAGTTGCGCGCCCGCGCCAAGGACCGCTTGCTGACCAAAGCCATCGCTACAGAAGAAAAACTGGCAGACGCCCACCCGGCCGAAGACCTGCTCTCACTTGAGGGTATGGACAACGACTTGGCATGCGAACTGGCAGTGCGTGGTGTGATTACCCGCGAAGACCTGGCCGAGCAGTCGATTGACGACCTGCTCGACATCGACGGCATCGACGCAGAGCGTGCCGGCAAGCTGATCATGGCCGCCCGAGCCCATTGGTTCGAGTAGTAGTAGCGGCCTAGGAGAGAGATGCATGACGCAAGTCACGGTGAAAGAACTGGCCCAAGTGGTCGACACACCAGTGGAGCGCCTGCTGCAGCAGATGTGTGAGGCAGGTTTGCCGCACACTAGCGCCGAGCAAGTTGTGACTGACAATGAGAAACAGGCCTTGTTGGCCCACCTCAAAAGCAGCCACGGCGCGAACAAAGCTGAACAGCCGCGCAAGATTACCTTGCAGCGCAAAACCACCAGCACCTTGCGTGTTGCTGGTAGCAAGAGCATCAGTGTTGAAGTGCGCAAGAAGAAAGTTTTTGTTGAGCGCAGCGCTGAAGAAATTGCCGCTGAGAAAAAACGCGAGATGGATGAAAAGCTGGCTGCCGAAACAGCCAAGCGTCAGGCCGATAACGATGCTCGTCGTGAAGCCAGCGTAGCTGCCCAGGCTGCAAGCCAGGCCGGTACGGCTGCTGAAGCACCTGTTGTTGCCGCTGTTGCAAGCGCGCCGGTAGCACCTAGCGCGCCGGTATCGGTTGTCGCTGCTGCGCCTGTTGAAGAACGCAAGAAAGACGAACTGCGTCGCCCTGACAAGCCGCGTAATGAAGATGCTGAGCGCCGTGATCGCAAGAACACCGCCCACCGTCCGTCCGTGCAGGCTAAAGAAAAAGTGCCTGCGCCACGCGTTGCACCGCGTACCACCGACGAAGAAAGCGACAGCTTCCGTCGTGGTGGTCGTGGCAAGGGCAAGCTGAAGAAGCGTAACCAGCATGGCTTCCAGAGCCCAACCGGGCCGGTTGTGCGCGACGTTTCGATCGGCGAGACCATCACTGTGGGCGATCTGGCTCAGCAGATGTCGGTCAAGGCTGCCGAAGTCATCAAGTTCATGTTCAAGATGGGCACTCCGGTGACCATCAACCAGGTGCTGGACCAGGAAACTGCCCAGCTGATTGCCGAAGAACTGGGCCACAACGTCAAACTGGTCAGCGATACCGCGCTGGAAGATCAGTTGGCTGAGTCGCTGAAGTTTGAAGGTGAGACGTTCTCCCGTGCGCCAGTTGTGACCGTAATGGGTCACGTTGACCATGGTAAGACGTCCCTGCTCGACTACATTCGTCGCGCCAAAGTGGCCGCTGGCGAAGCCGGTGGTATCACCCAGCACATCGGTGCCTACCACGTAGAAACCGAGCGCGGCATGGTGACCTTCCTTGATACCCCGGGTCACGCCGCGTTTACGTCGATGCGTGCTCGTGGTGCCAAGGCGACCGACATCGTGATTCTGGTGGTTGCCGCCGACGATGGCGTGATGCCGCAAACCATCGAGGCCGTTCAGCACGCCAAGGCTGCTGGTGTGCCGCTGGTGGTTGCCGTGAACAAAATCGACAAGCCGGGTGCCGATCTTGATCGCATCCGCAGCGAACTGTCGGTGCACGGCGTAACGTCTGAAGAGTGGGGCGGTGACACGCCGTTCGTTTCCGTCTCGGCGAAAGTCGGTACTGGCGTTGATGAACTGCTGGAAGCGGTATTGCTGCAGGCCGAGATTCTCGAACTGAAAGCGACTCCGTCCGCGCCTGGTCGTGGTGTTGTGGTTGAGTCGCGCCTGGACAAGGGCCGTGGCCCGGTGGCTACCGTGCTGGTTCAGGACGGTACTCTGCGTCAAGGCGACATGGTTCTGGTTGGCTCCAACTACGGCCGCATCCGCGCCATGCTGGACGAAAACGGCAAGGCCATCAAAGAAGCGGGCCCGTCGATTCCGGTCGAAATTCTTGGTCTGGACGGTACCCCTGAAGCCGGTGACGAGCTCAGCGTACTGGCCGACGAGAAGAAAGCCCGTGAAGTGGCGTTGTTCCGTCAAGGTAAGTTCCGCGAAGTGAAACTGGCCCGTGCTCACGCCGGCAAGCTGGAAAACATCTTCGAGAACATGGGTCAGGAAGAGAAGAAGACGCTCAACATCGTCCTCAAATCCGACGTCCGTGGTTCGCTGGAAGCCTTGCAGGGCGCCTTGGGTGGCCTGGGTAACGATGAGGTTCAGGTCTGCGTAGTGGGCGGCGGTGTCGGTGGTATCACCGAGAGCGATGCCAACCTGGCCCTGGCTTCCAAGGCAGTACTGTTCGGCTTCAATGTGCGTGCCGATGCCGGCGCGCGCAAGATCGTCGAGCAGGAAGGTCTGGATATGCGTTATTACAACGTCATCTACGACATCATCGAAGACGTCAAGAAAGCCCTGACCGGCATGCTCGGCAGCGACGTACGGGAGAATATCCTGGGTGTTGCTGAAGTACGTGACGTGTTCCGTTCACCGAAGTTTGGCGCGATTGCCGGCTGTATGGTTATCGAAGGTGTTGTGCACCGTAACCGTCCGATCCGCGTATTGCGTGAGGACGTGGTGATCTTCGAAGGCGAGCTGGAGTCCCTGCGTCGCTTCAAAGACGATGCCTCCGAAGTGCGTAACGGCATGGAGTGCGGTATCGGCGTGAAGAGCTACAACGACGTCAAGGTTGGCGACAAGATCGAAGTGTTCGAGAAAGTCCAAGTGGCCCGCAGCCTCTAAGCCGCGCGCTGTACAACGCAACGCCCGGTCCGGCTTTTGTCTGGCCGGGCGTTTGCCGCTTTCAGACTGGCGGGTTTTGCCCGTTGGTCGGTGACAGGTAACAACAGATGGCAAAAGACTACAGCCGTACCCAACGCATTGGCGACCAGATGCAGCGTGAGCTGGCCCAGCTGATCCGTCGTGAAATCAAAGACCCGCGCGTCGGCCTGGTGACCATCACCGCCGTGGAAGTCAGCCGGGACGTCGGCCACGCAAAGATTTTTATCACCGTCATGGGTGAAGACAGCGCCGAAGACATCGCCCAGAACCTCAAAGTGTTGAACGACGCGTCTGGTTTCCTGCGCATGCAGCTTGGGCGCGCCATGCAGCTGCGCAATGTGCCGCAATTGCACTTCCACTATGACGCCAGCGTCATGCGCGGTGCGCATCTGTCGGCATTGATCGAGCGCGCCGTGGCTGAAGACAATCAGCACGCGCCGGATGTGGCTGAGACCAAGGCGGAGGAATAAGCGCGTGGCTCAGGTTAAGCGTATTCGTCGTAACGTCAGTGGCATCATCCTGCTCGACAAGCCGAAAGGCTTTAGCTCCAACGCCGCCTTGCAGAAGGTGCGTTGGTTGCTGAATGCTGAGAAAGCCGGGCATACCGGCAGCCTCGATCCGCTGGCCACCGGCGTGTTGCCGCTGTGCTTTGGTGAGGCGACCAAGTTTTCCCAGTATTTGCTGGATGCCGACAAGGGTTATGAAACCCTGATGCAGCTGGGCGTCACCACCACCACCGCGGACGCCGAAGGCGACGTGCTGGAAGAGCGCGAAGTAACCGTTGGTCGTGCCGAAATCGAAGCGGCCCTGCCGGCGTTTCGCGGCCCAATCAGCCAGATACCGCCGATGTATTCAGCGCTCAAGCGTGATGGCCAGCCGCTGTACAAGCTGGCGCGGGCCGGTGAGGTGGTGGAGCGCGAGCCGCGTTCTGTTACTATCAACCGCCTGGAATTACTGGCTGTGGATGGCACTCAAGCGCGTCTTGATGTGGCCTGTAGCAAGGGCACCTATATCCGTACCCTGGTTGAAGATCTGGGCCATGTGTTGGGTTGTGGCGCCCATGTGGCTGAGCTGCGCCGCACCCAGGCCGGACCGTTCAGTCTGGCGCAGACGGTGACCCTGGAGCAGCTTGAGCAAGTGCACGCCGATGGCGGCAACGAGGCTGTGGATCAGTTTTTGCTGCCATCTGACAGTGGTCTGGAGCATTGGCCGTTGGTGCACTTTACTGAGCACAGCTCGTTCTACTGGCTGCACGGGCAACCGGTCCGTGCGCCGGACGCGCCGCAGTTCGGCATGGTCCGGGTACAAGATCACAACGGTCGCTTTATCGGTATCGGTGAAGTGAGCGAAGACGGGCGTATAGCGCCGCGTCGACTGATTCGGTCAGAATGACCGTAGCGAGCCGCTGCTAGCTTTGGCGAATGGTGGTTCGATATTGAGGGTGGCTGTTAATAGGCGCGGTCACATCTCATTTTTAAATACGGGGAGTAGTCCCTGGCCTGTTACCTAAAGGAGCCCATCATGGCACTTAGCGTTGAAGATAAAGCCCAAATCGTAACTGAATACCAGCAAGCTGTTGGTGATACTGGTTCGCCGGAAGTGCAAGTTGCACTGCTGACCGCCAACATCAACAAATTGCAAGGTCACTTCAAAATCAACGGTAAAGATCACCACTCGCGTCGTGGTCTGATCCGTATGGTTAACCAGCGTCGTAAGTTGCTGGATTACCTGAAGGGCAAAGACGTTACTCGTTACACCAGCCTGATTGCTCGCTTGGGTCTGCGTCGCTAATACGACGTTGTTGAGGTTGGTGGTCGCTTGCTTGGTGCCCTGTTGCTGCTCGCAGCTACAGGGGGCTAACTGAGCGATCACCAGCCTCAAGTTTTATCTGGGTAGCGCTCGGGTCCGATTCCCGCAGTTACCCACAAATCTTGCACTACCCCCGTTGGGCACTTAGCTGTGTAACCGCTAGCGCGCAGCAAACCGATTTCCCCAAGGCAAAAAAGAAGGTAACAACACCGTGAACCCGGTTATCAAGAAATTCCAATTCGGTCAGTCGACCGTAACCCTCGAGACTGGCCGTATCGCCCGTCAAGCCTCCGGCGCTGTGCTGGTCACCGTCGATGACGACGTTACCGTACTGGTTGCCGTTACCGGCGCCAAGACTGCTGACCCAAGCAAAGGCTTTTTCCCGCTGTCCGTGCACTACCAGGAAAAAACCTACGCAGCTGGCAAGATCCCTGGCGGTTTCTTCAAGCGTGAAGCGCGCCCGAGCGAAAAAGAAACCCTGACCTCGCGCCTGATCGACCGTCCGATCCGTCCGCTGTTCCCGGAAGGCTTCCAGAACGAAGTGCAGGT
>JAIERF010000125.1 GCA_019747075.1 Pseudomonadaceae bacterium | reverse complement strand
CCCTACGGCGAAATCGAAGCCTTCCAGCACCCACGCTTTGGCCAGCCGACCGCCGCCAGCCGCTACCGCCCGGACCTGCCGAACTGGCTGGACGACTGCCTGAACCGCGCCGTGGCCGCCAACCCGGAGGAACGCTTCGAGACCGCGGAGGAATGGCTGCTGCTGTTCGAACGTGGCGAGCGCGAAGCCATCAGCAGCCGCCCACGGCCATTGCTGGAGCGCGAACCCCTGGCCGTCTGGCGTGGTCTGGCGCTGCTGTCGCTGCTGGCCAACCTGGTGTTGCTGGTGCTGTTGATGCAGGGCTGACGCCCCGCCAGGCAGCATGCAGGCACCACCGCGGTGCAACTTTGCCTTAAAGCAGTGCGCAACGCCCTCAAGGCCGACCTTAAAAACCCTGGCAAGGGCCTAAATACCGCGCCTGGGCAAAGTTGGCACAACCCCTGCAATAGCCAATCTGACAATTTAAATAAAGCGCAGCCCTCAACGATGAAGGCCGCACTTCCCGACAGAACGGGACTTGGACAAAGGCGTCCTGCTAGGTAACTGGCAGGGCGCCTTTTTTTTATCCCTAGAAATGCGGTTGCAGATGCGTGGAGTAAAGCCATGAACAAACTCAAGTTGGTAATGATCGGTAACGGCATGGCCGGGGTTCGCACCCTGGAAGAGCTGCTCAAGCTGGCCCCCGATCTCTACGACATCACCGTGTTCGGCGCCGAACCGCACCCCAACTACAACCGCATTCTGTTGTCGCCGGTGCTGGCTGGCGAGCAGACCTTCGAAGAGATCGTGCTCAACGACCTCAGCTGGTATGCCGACCACAACATCCGTCTACTGCTCAATCGCAAAGTGGTGCAGATCGACCGCAAGAAGCGCCTGGTGATTGCCGAAGACGGCACCAGCGCCGAGTACGACCGCCTGCTGATCGCCACCGGTTCCAACCCGTTTATCCTGCCGGTGCCAGGCAACAAGCTGCACGGCGTGATCGGCTACCGCGACATCGCCGACACCCAGATGATGATCGACACCGCCAAGACCCACAGCCACGCCGTGGTCATCGGTGGCGGCCTGCTCGGTCTGGAAGCGGCCAACGGTCTCAAGCAGCGCGGCATGGACGTGACCGTGGTGCACCTGTCCGACTGGCTGCTGGAGCGTCAGCTCGACCGCACCGCCGGCAAGCTGCTGCAAACCGCCCTGGAAGCACGCGGCATCCACTTCCGCCTCAATGAACAGACCGAAGAGCTGATGGACAACGGCGAAGGCCGGGTCTGCGCGGTGCAGTTCAAGAGTGGCGACGTGATCCCCGCCGACCTGGTGGTGATGGCCGCCGGTATCCGCCCCAACACCGAACTGGCTGAGAAAGCCGGCATTCCGTGCAACCGCGGCATCCTCGTCAACGACACCATGCAGACCTACGACCCGCGGGTGTATTCGATCGGCGAGTGTGCCAACCACCGTGGCACCGCCTACGGTCTGGTGGCGCCGTTGTTCGACCAGGCCAAGGTCTGCGCCAACCACCTGGCCCAGCTCGGCTTTGCCCGTTACCAGGGCTCGGTCACCTCGACCAAGCTGAAAGTCACCGGCATCGACCTGTTCTCCGCCGGCGAATTCATGGGCGCCGACGGCACCGAAACCATCACCCTCTCCGACCCCATCGGCGGCGTGTACAAGAAGCTGGTGATCAAGGACGACATCCTGGTCGGTGCCTGCCTGTACGGCGACACCGCGGACGGCGGCTGGTATTTCCGCCAAGTGAAAGAAAACGCCAACATCAGCCAGATCCGCGATCACCTGATGTTCGGTGAAAACGTCATCGGCGACGTCGGCCACCAGGGCCAGAACAGCACCGCGAGCATGCCTGACAGCGCCGAAGTGTGCGGCTGCAACGGCGTGTGCAAGGGCACCATCGTCAAGGCCATTCAGGAAAACGGCCTGTTCAGCGTTGACGAGGTCAAGAAGCACACCAAGGCCGCCAGCTCCTGCGGCTCCTGCGCTGGCCTGGTTGAGCAGATCCTGATCAGCACCGTCGGCGGCGCCGCCGACGTTAAACCGAAAAGCGAAAAAGCCGTATGCGGTTGCACCGAGCTGAACCATGGCCAGGTGCGCAAGCTGATTCGCGACAAGCACCTGATCACCATGAGCCAGGCCATGACGGAAATGGGCTGGACCTCACCCAACGGTTGCGGCACCTGCCGTCCGGCCCTCAACTATTACCTGCTGTCGACCTGGCCAGGTGAGGCCAAGGACGATCCGCAGTCGCGCCTGATCAACGAGCGCGCCCACGCCAACATCCAGAAAGACGGCACCTACTCGGTCGTGCCACGCATGTGGGGCGGCGTCACCAATCCGTCCGAGCTGCGCCGCATTGCCGACGTCGCCGACAAGTACAACGTGCCGATGGTCAAGGTCACCGGTGGTCAGCGCATCGACCTGCTGGGGATCAAGAAGGAAGACCTGCCGGCGGTGTGGAAAGACCTCGACATGCCCTCCGGCCACGCCTACGGCAAGTCCATCCGCACCGTGAAGACCTGCGTTGGCAGCGAGTTCTGCCGCTTCGGCACGCAGAACTCGACCCAACTGGGCATCGACCTGGAACACGACCTGTTCAACATGTGGTCGCCGCACAAGGTCAAGCTGGCCGTCTCCGGCTGCCCGCGCAACTGCGCTGAGGCCGGCATCAAGGACGTCGGCATCATCGGCGTGGACTCCGGCTGGGAGATGTACATCGGCGGCAACGGCGGGATCAAGACCGAAGTCGCGGAGTTCTTCGTCAAGGTCAAAACCGCCGAAGAAGTACGTGAATACAACGGCGCCTTCCTCCAGCTGTACCGCGAGGAGGCCTTCTACCTGGAGCGCACCGTGCACTACATGCAGCGCGTCGGCATGGACCATATCAAGAAGGCCGTGCTGGAAGATGAAGGCAACCGCCAAGCGCTGAATGCGCGCTTGCAGTTCGCCCTGTCGTTTGAACAGGACCCGTGGAAAGAGCGCATCGAACAGCCGCAGCTGAAGAAAGAATTCGACCGCATCGCGATCACCGAACTGGCCTGAGTGCCGCCGGCTGGCGGGGCTGAACAAGCGCCCCGCCAGCCGCACAACCTGCTTGAGGACTACGTTATGAATTGGCTGGATATCTGTGCCCTGGAAGAAATCAACGTGCTCGGTTCGCGCATCGTCGACGGCCCCAAGGGCGACATCGCCATCTTCCGCACCAGCAACGACGAGGTGTTTGCCCTCGACGACCGCTGCCCACACAAAGGCGGCCCACTGTCCCAGGGGCTGATCTACGGCAAGCGCGTGGCCTGCCCGCTGCACAACTGGCAGATCGATCTGGAAAGCGGCGAAGCCCTGGCGCCCGACGTCGGCTGTACCCACAAGTACCCGGTCAAGCTGGAAAACGGCCGGGTCCTGCTGGCCCTGAAAACCATCACCGAGTGCGCGTAAGCCTGCAACAGCCAGCCTGCTGACCGCCTTGCGCGGCAGCGGCGTACGGGACAAGAGCCATGACCGCAAACCCAGCCACACACATCACCGCCTCCACCTGCTGCTACTGCGGCGTGGGCTGCGGCGTGCTGATCGAGCATGACGGCGAACAGATTCTCGGCGTCAAGGGCGATCCACAGCACCCCGCCAACTTCGGCAAGCTGTGCAGCAAGGGCTCGACCCTGCACCTCACCGGCGACCTCAGTGCCCGCGCGCTGTACCCCGAACTGCGCCTGGGCAAAGGCTTGGCGCGTTCACGCACGGACTGGGACAACGCCCTCGATCACGCCGCCAATGTGTTCGCCGAAACCATCCGCGAGCATGGCCCGGACAGCGTGGCCTTCTATATCTCCGGCCAGCTGCTGACTGAGGATTACTACGCCTTCAACAAGTTGGCCCGCGCCGTGGTCGGCACCAACAACATCGACAGCAACTCGCGGCTGTGCATGTCCTCGGCTGTGGCCGGCTACAAGCGCAGCCTGGGTGCCGATGCGCCGCCGTGCAACTACGAGGACATCGAGCAGACCGACTGCCTGCTGATCGCCGGTTCGAACATGGCCTATGCCCATCCGGTGCTGTTTCGCCGCCTGGAAGAAGCCAAGGCCAAGCGCCCGGAAATGCGCATCATCGTCATCGATCCGCGGCGCACCGACACCTGCGAACTGGCCGACTTGCACCTGGCCCTGCAGCCCGGCACCGACGTGGCCCTGTTCCACGGTCTGCTGCATATCCTCATGTGGGAAGGCTGGATCGACCGGCGTTTTATCGACCAGCACACCGAAGGCTTCGATGCCCTCAAGACCCTGGTGCGCGACTACACCCCGCAAATGGTCAGCGAGCTGTGCGGCATCCCGGTGGCCGACCTGCAGACCTGCGCGCGCCTGATCGGCAGCGCACCGAGCTTCCTGTCTCTGTGGTGCATGGGCCTCAACCAATCGAGCAGCGGCAGCGCCAAGAACAGCGCCCTGATCAACCTGCACCTGGCCACCGGGCAAATCGGCCGGGCCGGCGCCGGGCCGTTCTCCCTCACCGGCCAGCCCAATGCCATGGGCGGACGGGAAACCGGCAGCCTGAGCAATCTGCTTCCTGGCCACCGCGATGCCGGCAATCGCCAGCACCGTGAAGAAGTAGCGCGTTACTGGGGCGTCGATCAATTGCCGGACAGCACCGGTCTGAGCGCAGTTGAGCTGTTTGACGCCGTCCACGCCGGGCGCATCAAGGCCCTGTGGATTGCCTGCAGCAACCCCGCGCAGTCGATGCCCAACCAGACCCTGATTCACCAGGCGCTGGCCAGCTGCCCGTTCGTGGTGGTGCAAGAAGCCTTCGCCAACACCGAGACCTGCCGCTACGCCGATCTGCTGCTGCCCGCCGCCAGCTGGGGCGAGAAAGAAGGCACGGTGACCAACTCCGAACGGCGTATCACCCATGTGCGCCAGGCCGTGCCGGCACCCGCTGAAGCGCGGCCGGACTGGGCCATCACCAGTGACTTCGCCCGCCGTCTCGAAAGCCTGCTGCGCCCTGGCCAAGCCAGCCTGTTTGACTTTGACAGCCCGCAAGCACTGTTCGACGAATACAAATACCTGACCGAACACCGCGACCTCGACCTCTGCGGCCTGAGTTATGCGCTGCTGGATGCGCAAGGCCCACAGCAGTGGCCATTCCCCCGCGGTGCCAGCGTCGGCAGTCCGCGCCTGTACGCCAACGCTCAGTTCCCAACGCTGACCGGGCGAGCGCACTTTATTGCCGACGCCTACCGCGCCCCGCAGGAAAAACGCGATACGCGTTTTACCCTGAGCCTCAACACCGGCCGCCTGCGTGACCAGTGGCACGGCATGAGCCGCACCGGCACCGCACCGCGCCTGTTCGCCCACGCTGAAGAAGCCGTGGTCAGCCTGCACCCGGACGAACTCCGCCGCCGGCGCCTGCAGGACGGCCAGCTGGTAACACTCAAGAGTCGCCGTGGCAGCCTGGTATTGCCGGTACACAGCGACGACAGCGTGCGCTCAGGCCATGCCTACCTGCCGATGCACTGGGGCGATCGCTTCCTCAAGGGCTTGGGTACCAACGTATTGACCTCACCGGCCTTCGATCCGCTGTCGAAACAGCCAGAACTGAAACACGCGGCGGTAGAAGTCAGCAAAGTCGACCTGCCCTGGCAGTTGTTCGCCCTGGTAGAAGGCGACGTGCAGAACCGCCTCGGCGCCCTGCGCCCACTGCTGGAAGGTTTTACCTATGCCAGCCTGGTGCCCTGCGGTCGCGAACACCCCGCCTTGGTGCTGCGTGCGGCGGCGGCCGTGCCACCGGACAACGCCTTGCTGGCGCAAATCGACCAGTTGCTTGGCCTCAATGATGGCCCCGTACTGGCCTATGACGACCCGCGCAAGGCCGTCGGCAAGCGTGTACGCATCGAAGACGGCCGTATTACCGCCATTCGCCTGGCCGGCGAGACCGCTGCCCGTGACTGGCTGAAAAGCCTGTGGCAGGAACAGCGTGCCGATGCCGAACTGCGCCGCTGGTTCCTCGCCCCTCTGAGCACGCCTCCCGGCAGCGCAGAGGCACCCGGCAGCGGCGGAAAAACCGTGTGCAGCTGCATGAACGTCAGCCGCAACGCCATTTGCGCCGGCATTGGCCGTGGCCTGGATTTGGCTGGACTGAAGCAGGAACTCGGTTGCGGCAGCCAATGCGGCTCCTGCGTTCCGGAAATCAAACAACTGCTGGCGAAGCCGATGTCCGCCACAGTTAACGCCTGAGGAGAAACCCATGAGCGCAAAAGTCTGGCTGGTAGGTGCAGGCCCTGGCGACCCCGAGTTGCTGACCCTCAAGGCCGTGCGCGCCCTGAAACAGGCGCAGATCGTCATGATTGATGACCTGGTCAACCCGGCCGTGCTGGAACACTGCCCCGACGCTCGCGTGATCAGTGTTGGCAAGCGCGGCGGCTGCCGCTCCACGCCCCAGGCTTTTATCCATCGCCTGATGCTGCGCTATGCCCGCCAAGGCAAGTGCGTGGTACGCCTGAAAGGCGGCGATCCGTGCATCTTCGGTCGCGGCAGCGAAGAAGCCGACTGGCTCGAGCAGTTTGGGATCGAAGTGGAAATGGTCAATGGCATCACCGCCGGCCTGGCGGGCGCAACCAATTGCGGCATTCCCCTGACCCTGCGCGGCGTCAGCCGCGGCGTCACTCTGGTTACCGCCCACACCCAGGATGACAGCAGCCTGAATTGGGCCGCCCTGGCGCAAGGCGGCACGACCCTGGTGGTGTACATGGGCGTGGCCAAATTGGGTGAGATTCGCGACAGCCTGTTGGCCGGTGGTATGCGTGCCGACATGCCGGTGGCGATGATCGAGAACGCCTCACTGCCGCAGCAGCGCGAATGCCGCAGCACCCTTGCGGCCATGCAAGCCGCAGCCACTGACTTCCAGCTGAAAAGCCCCGCCATTCTGGTGCTCGGCGATGTCGCCGCCAGCCGCCAGGCGCTAGCCCTGATTCATAGCGCCTAACCGCTTCGCTCCTGCGCCTGTGCGCACTGCCCGGCCCTGGTCGGGCTTTTTTACGGATCGAGTAGGAGGCGGATTTACATCCGCCGTCCTCTCACACCACCGTACGTACGGTTCCGTATACGGCGGTTCA
>JAIERF010000339.1 GCA_019747075.1 Pseudomonadaceae bacterium | reverse complement strand
GCAGCCGAGCAGTAGATGATCGACGAACGCTTCTGGAAGTCATACACCCCCAGCGGCGAGGAGAAGCGCGCGGTGCCCGAGGTCGGCAGCACGTGGTTCGGCCCGGCGCAGTAATCACCCAGGGCCTCGGCAGTGTAACGACCCATAAAGATCGCCCCGGCGTGACGGATCTGCGGCAAGTACTGCTCAGGGTTGGCGACCGACAACTCCAAGTGCTCCGGCGCAATGCGATTGGCCACCTCGATGGCCTGAGCCATGTCCGCCACCTGAATCAGCGCACCACGGGCAACGATCGAGGCATTGATGATCTCGGCACGCTCCATGGTCGGCAGCAGCTTGGCGATGCTGGCGGCGACTTTATCGAGAAAGGCCGCGTCCGGGCTGACCAGAATCGCCTGGGCGTCTTCGTCGTGCTCGGCCTGGGAGAACAGGTCCATGGCGATCCAGTCTGGATCGGTCTGACCATCGCAGACCACCAGAATCTCCGACGGTCCGGCGATCATGTCGATGCCGACCTTGCCGAACACGTGACGCTTGGCCGTGGCCACGTAGATGTTGCCGGGACCAACGATTTTATCCACCGGCGGCACGCTCTCGGTGCCGTAAGCCAGAGCCGCCACGGCCTGGGCGCCACCGATGGTGAACACCCGGTCGACGCCAGCGATGCAGGCGGCGGCCAGGACCATTTCATTGATTTCGCCACGCGGAGTCGGCACCACCATGACCACCTCGGCGACACCGGCGACCTTGGCGGGAATGGCGTTCATCAGCACCGAGGACGGATAAGTGGCCTTGCCGCCCGGCACATACAGGCCGGCGCGATCCAGTGGCGTGACCTGCTGGCCAAGCACCGTGCCGTCGGCCTCGGTGTAGGTCCAGGAATCCTGCTTCTGCCGCTCGTGGTAGAGGCGCACGCGCTCGGCGGCTTTTTCCAGAGCTTCGCGCTGGGCCGCGGTAATGCGGGTCAGGGCCAGCTCCAGGCGCTCGCGCGGCAGGATCAGGTCGGCCATGCTGGCCACTTCCAAACCATCAAAGCGCTGGGTCAGTTCAACCAGCGCAGCATCGCCACGCTCGCGCACGGCACGAATGATCTCCAGCACCCGCTGGTTGACCGCGTCGTCGGACACGCTTTCCCAGCTCAGCAGATGGTCCAGATGCTGGGCGAAATCGGCATCGGCAGCGTTGAGTCGGCGAATAGCGATAGGAGCGGTCATAGCGGGCCTCATAAATTGGCAAATGCTCGGGCGTCGCTAAGCTACCAAGCCCACCGCATGGACGCCCGAGAAAATTGGCTATGACACGGATAGGCAAACGCGGCGAATTGCCGCGCCAGGGGTATTAGCGGGGGTGTCGGGACTCGACAGCGTCACGCAAGGTATCGATCAGCGCCTGGATGCGGGCGTGCTGCATCTTCATCGACGCCTTGTTGACGATCAGGCGCGAACTGACGTGGGCAATCAACTCCTGGGCTTCCAGACCGTTGGCACGCAAGGTGTTGCCGGTATCGACCACGTCGATGATCTTGTCAGCCAGGCCAACCAGCGGTGCCAGCTCCATGGAGCCGTACAGCTTGATTACCTCGACCTGACGGCCTTGAGCGGCGTAATAGGCCTTGGCCACATTGACGAACTTGGTCGCCACGCGCAGCCGGCCTTTGGGCTCGGGCACGCCAACGGCACCGGCGGTCATCAGCTTGCACTTGGCAATCTGCAGATCCAGGGGCTCGTACAAACCCTGGCCGCCGTACTCCATCAACACGTCCTTGCCGGCCACGCCGAGATCGGCGGCGCCATGCTCAACATAGGTCGGCACGTCGGTGGCACGCACGATCAGCAGGCGCACATCCTCCAGGGTGGTGGGGATAATCAGCTTGCGACTTTTATCCGGGTTTTCGGTCGGCACAATACCAGCCGCCGCCAGCAGCGGCAGGGTATCGTCGAGAATCCGACCTTTGGACAGGGCGATGGTCAGCATGAAACAGAAATCCTTTGGCGCGTGGTTCTGGTTAGCGCATGGCCGGCCCGCAGGCCGGCTTTTCACTCAATGAGCTGTTAGCCCGGCACGCGGCGGATTTTGGCACCCAGCAACTGCAGCTTTTCCTCGATGCACTCGTAACCACGGTCGATGTGGTAGATACGGTCGATCAGGGTATCGCCTTCTGCTACCAGGGCACTGATCACCAGGCTGGCCGAAGCCCGCAGGTCGGTGGCCATCACTGGGGCGCCTTTGAGCTTCTCGACACCGGTAACGATGGCGGTGTTGCCCTCGACCAGAATCTGCGCGCCCATACGGTTCATTTCATAGACGTGCATGAAACGGTTTTCGAACACCGTCTCGATCACTGCGCCAGTACCTTCGGCAATCGCGTTCAGGGAGATGAACTGCGCCTGCATGTCGGTCGGGAACGCAGGATACGGTGCGGTACGCAAGTTCACAGCTTTCGGCCGCTTGCCATGCATGTTCAGCTCGATCCAGTTGCTGCCGGTGGTGACTTCAGCACCTGCTTCTTCCAGCTTGTGCAACACAGCTTCGAGGATGGTCGGATCAGTATCCTTGACCTTGACTCGGCCACCGGTAACGGCAGCGGCCACCAGGTAGGTGCCGGTTTCGATCCGGTCAGGCATCACGCTGTAAGTCGCACCGTGCAGACGCTCAACGCCATCAATGGTGATGGTGTCGGTGCCAGCACCGGAGATTTTGCCGCCCATGGCATTAATGAAGTTGGCCAGGTCGACCACCTCAGGTTCACGGGCGGCGTTTTCCAGCACCGAGCGGCCCTTGGCCAGCGCAGCAGCCATCATGATGTTTTCGGTACCGGTCACACTGACGATATCGAAGAAGAAGTGCGCACCGCGCAAGCCGCCTTCCGGCGCCTTGGCCTTGATATAGCCGCCTTCCACGTCGATCTTCGCGCCCATGGCTTCGAGACCACGGATGTGCAGGTCGACCGGACGCGAACCAATGGCGCAGCCACCGGGCAGCGCCACTTCGGCCTCGCCAAAGCGCGCGACCAGAGGGCCAAGCACGAGGATCGAGGCGCGCATGGTTTTCACCAGCTCGTAGGGTGCAATCAGGGTCTTGATGCTGCGCGGATCGATTTCAACGCTGAGTTTCTCGTCGATTACCGGCTCAATGCCCATGCGACCGAACAGCTCGATCATGGTGGTGATGTCGTGCAGGTGCGGCAGGTTGCACACGGTCACCGGGCCATCGGCCAGCAAGGTGGCAGCCAGAATAGGTAGGGCGGCGTTTTTCGCCCCGGAGATGCGGATTTCGCCATCAAGACGAATGCCGCCAGTAATAATCAATTTATCCATAGGAGTCTCATCGCCCGCAGGCTCAGGTGCGCTCCGCCCAAGCGGCGCGGCTGAAGAATTTCATGGTCACGGCGTGGATACTGCCATCGGCGATCCAGGCGTTCAGGTGGGCATAAACCTGTTGCTGACGCTTAACCGGGCTCAGACTGGCCAGGGCGTCGCTGATCAGATTCAACTGGAAGCTACAGCCTTCCCCTTCTACCTCTACCTGGGTATCCGGCAGTTTTGCCTCCAGGAGGCTTTTCACTTCTACGGCCTGCATGCTCAACCTCTATCGGCGCCCTACGCGCGCGGGGTCGGCCATCATACAAAAAAGCCCCCGGCCTGCGAACCCCGTTACCAGGACCACTGACCGGAGGGCCGGACAATTCTTGCTTATGCCTGCAGCGGCAACACCTCAGTCAACTCGCAGACCTGGGCGATTTCGCGCATATCCGCCGGCACCTGGCAGACCACCAGGGATTTACCTGCAGCCTGCGCATCGCGCATAAACGCCAGCACCAGGGACAAGCCGACGCTGCTGGATTTCTCCACCGCCGCGCAATTGAGGCTCAACGCTGCGGCTGGATGCGTGGCGATCAGCTTGCCGCCCGCCTCGCGCAAGGCTGGGCCGCTGCGATAATCCAGCACACCGGCAAGCAGCAACTCACCAGAGGGCGCGAGACTGATGCTGGCCGCACTCATGTGCCGCTAGCCTGTGCGGCTTCGCTTTGCTTGGCCTTGGCCACAACCTCGGCCCAGCCGTCGATGGTCTTGTCGAGATTGTTGCCATTGCGCTGCATGGCATCGGCGAACTGGTCACGGAACAGCTTGCCGACGTTGATGCCGTTGATAATCACGTTACGCAGCATCCACTGGCCGTTAAGGCTGACCATGGTGTATGACACCGGGTAGATGGTGCCCTTACTGTCTTTAACTTCCATGCCCACGCTGGCACGCTCGGGGTCTTCCAGGCGCGCGGGCAACACACGAATTTCCTGGTTGTCGTACTCCAACAAGGCATTGCCGTAGAACTGCATCAGACTGCGCTTGAAGTTGTCCTGAAAGCGCTGCAACTGCTCGGGCGACGCACCACGGGAATACTTAACAGTCATGATGCTACGGGAAATACCGTCGGCATCCACCACCGGGCCGATGATGCGATTGAGCGCGTCATAAAAGGCGTTGGGGTTGCTCTGGTAAGCCTGGCGATTGGCCTTCAAGTCAGCCAGCAACTGATCGGTGGTCTGCTGCACCACCTGGTGCGCCGTCTGGGCACTGGCAAACAATGGCAGAGCGGCCAGCAACACCAGCAGGCCACGACAAAGGAACGAACGCATGTTGAGCACTCCCATTATTTGCTGTCCTTATTCACGGTATTGAGCAGGAACTTGCCGATCAGGTCTTCCAGCACCAACGCCGACTGGGTGTCGCGAATGGTGCCTTCATTCTTCAGCAGAGCCTCTTCACCACCGACACTAATACCAATGTACTTCTCACCGAGCAGGCCAGCAGTGAGAATCGACGCGGTGGAGTCGGTCGGCAGGTTATCCACGCGCTTCTGCACTTCCATGGTCACCCGACCGGTGTAGCTATCGCGGTCCAGATCGATAGCCGTGACCTTGCCGATGGTGACGCCAGCCATGGTGACCTTGGCGCGCACAGTCAAGCCGGCAATATTGTCGAAGTGCGCATACAGCTTGTAGGTGTCAGCACTGTCGGCCACCGACAGGCCGCTGACGCGCAGGGCCAGTAACAACAAAGCCAGCAATCCAGCCAGGAGAAACAGGCCAACACCGATTTCCAGGGTGCGGGTTTGCATCAGAAGTCTCCAAACATTAAGGCAGTCAGAATAAAGTCCAAGCCCAACACCGCCAAGGAGGCGTAGACCACGGTTTTGGTTGTCGCACGGCTGATGCCTTCCGAGGTCGGCTCACAGTCATAGCCCTGGAACACGGCAATCCAGGTGATCACAAAGGCAAAGACAATGCTCTTGATCACGCCGTTGAGCACGTCTTCATGGAAGTTCACGCTGTTCTGCATATTGCCCCAGAACGAGCCTTCATAAACGCCCAGCCAGTCCACCGCGACCATGGCCCCACCCCAGATACCGACTACGCTGAAGATCAGCGCCAGTAACGGCATGGAGATGAAGCCGGCCCACAGGCGCGGAGCAATGATGTACTTGAGCGGGTCGACACCGATCATTTCCAGACTGGACAGCTGCTCGGTGGACTTCATATTGCCGATCTCGGCGGTCAACGCCGAACCCGCACGCCCGGCAAACAGCAAGCCGGTGACCACCGGCCCCAGCTCACGCAGCAAGGTCAGGGCCACCATCTGCCCTACCGCCTGTTCGGAACCGTAATCCACCAGAATGTTGTAGCCCTGCAGCGCCAGCACCATGCCGATAAACACCCCGGACACAATGATGATCGGCAGCGACAACACACCTACCGAATACAGCTGCTTGACCAGCAATTGAAAGCCACTGCCCAGGCCATTTCGGCCCAGCAACGCGTGCAGCAAAAACAGCGTGGAGCGGCCTAGGGCCTCGACCACCTCAATGCCGGCGCGCCCGAACAGACGAATCCGCTCAAGTGTTGGCAAACTGCGCATCAGCGCCCCCCCAAAAGATCGTCGCGGTAATTGGGTGCCGGATAATGAAACGGCACCGGGCCATCCGGCGTGCCCTGCATAAACTGGCGAATACGCGGATTGTCCGAGTTCATCAGCTCGTCCGGCGTGCCCTGACCGAGCACCTGGCCATCACCCACCACATACAGGTAGTCGGCGATGCTGGCGGTTTCCGCCAGGTCATGGGAGACCACGATACTGGTGATCCCCAGGGCATCGTTGAGCAGCCGAATCAGGCGCACCAGCACGCCCATGGCGATCGGGTCCTGGCCGACGAAAGGCTCGTCATACATCAGAATCTGCGGATCCAGAGCAATCGCCCGCGCCAGCGCCACACGGCGCTTCATGCCACCAGACAGCTCATCCGGCGCCAGCTCGATGGCGCCGCGCAGGCCTACGGCCTGCAGCTTCATCAGCACGATGTCGCGAATCATCTCTTCCGGCAGCTGGGTATGCACGCGCAGCGGAAACGCCACGTTTTCGAACACATCCAGATCGGTAAACAGGGCGCCACTCTGAAACAGCACCCCCATCTGCTTGCGCATGTCGAACAGCTCGGCCCGCGACAGCGTCGGCAGGTTCTTGCCGTCGACCCAGACTTCGCCCTGGGACGGCTTGAGCTGGGCGGCAATCAGGCGCAACAGGGTCGTCTTGCCGCACCCAGAAGGCCCCATGATGCCGGTGACCTTGCCGCGCGGGATAAAGATATCGACGTTATTGAAAATCTTGCGTGCGCCACGCTGAAAGGTAACCCCTTTCAGCTCAACCGCATTGGCATTCTCGGCACTCATCTGGACTCCTTATGCTGCCGTCATCACTGACGTCGTGCCCGCCACACAGGGCACTTACCCACCGAAAGGGCCAGCCTGCCTCCCTAAACAAGCCGCGCACTATACCATAGACCCACAGGCCACCCAAGGCACAAACCGTTGCGCCAGCGCTGCATTTTCACTCGACAATAAACAAGGGTGAGCCCGCACGCCTTTGCCGCTATAATCGCCGGCTTTCAAACGGCCAGTCAGTCTTAATCCATGAGCCAGTCCAGCGACCTGATCCAGTCCGCCCAGCGCACCATCCGCCTCGAAATCGAAGC
>JAIERF010000200.1 GCA_019747075.1 Pseudomonadaceae bacterium | reverse complement strand
AGCAGCAGGCGCAGCAGGGGTGTTTTGCAGTGGGCAGGCAGCGAGGCGGTATCGGGCACGGCAAGAGTCCCTTGAGGTTAGTTACAACCTTAGCTCAGGACGTGTGGCAACAGCGTTAATCGGCCCAGCCGCGGAACACCCAGGTCATCGGCCGCGGGCCTTTCAGGTAGCTGCTGTCGAGCTGGCGAATGCTGAAGCCGCCGGCGCGGATCAGTGCGGGAATATCGCGGTTCAGGTGGCAGCCGCCGCTGAATGGCTTCCACAGCGGGGTCAGGCGATTTTGCCAGCGCACCACGGGCAGGTCCGGGGCCAGGCCGTGCTCGCTGAACAGCAGCTTGCCGCCGGGCTTGAGCACCCGGCGCATCTCCTGCAGGGCGGCCATGGCATCGGGAATGGTGCACAGGGTGAAGGTGCAGACGATGCTGTCGAAGCTGGCATCGGCGGCCTGGATCTGGCCCAGTTCCAGGGCGATCATTTCGACCGGGATGTTGATCTGTGCGGCCCGTTGCCGGGCCAGTTTCTGCATGGCCGCCGAGGGATCGACGCCGACGATCACGCTGACCTTGGCCGGGTCGTAGAAACTCAGGTTGAGGCCGCTGCCGATGCCGATCTCCAGCACCCGGCCCTCGGCCTGGGGGACGATCTGCGCGCGGGTCTTCATCACCGCGCCCATGCCGCAGGCGAAGTCGATCAGGTGCGGCAGCACATGCTGGTCGTACAGGTTCATTTAGCGGCCCAGCCGGCGCAGCTGGTCGGACTCGATGATGCGCGTGCCGTCCTGCTCCTCCAGGGCCAGGCGCCACAGCGCGTGGGCCAGGGTGCAGGCCTTGATGCCGCGGTACTTGCCCGGAATCCAGCGCGCCAGAGGTGCCAGCAGGCGTTCGCCAAGGCGAAATTCACGCCGCGCACCGAGCAGCAGGGACGGCCGGACGATGGTCAGTTGCGGCCAGTCCTGGGCCTGCAGCGCGGCTTCCAGTTCGCCTTTGACCCGGTTGTAGAACACCGCCGAGTGCGCATCGGCGCCCAGGGCGCTGATCACCAGCAGGTGGCGGGCGCCGAGGGCGCGGGCGCGCTCGGCAAAGGCCAGCACCAGATCATGGTCGACGGCGCGAAAGGCTGCCTCGGAGCCGGCCTGCTTGATCGTGGTGCCCAGGCAGCAGAAGGCGATGTCGACGTTGCCGCTCAGTTGCGGCAGCAGCGCGGCCAGCTCGCCGACCGGGTTCTCCAGGTGCGGGTGAGCCGCCAGCGGCCGGCGGCTGGGGGCCAGTACACGGGCCACGGTGGGCTCGTTGAGCAGGCGGTCGAGCAGGTGTTCGCCGGTCAGGCCGGTGGCGCCGGCGAGCAGAATGCGTTGCGGGGTCAGGTACATAAAAAATTCTCTGGGTATTAATGGTCAGCTTAGTGGCTGGCTCTTGGTTTGTCCGTGCTCGCGGCGCTTAGCGCCTGCTCGGCCTGCTGTTGACGCAATTTGTGCCACTGGGCGAGCACCGCCTTGGGGGCCCAGATCTGTGGCTCGGAAGGCTCGAAGTCTTCCGCCTTTTCCCGTGCGGCGATGTGTTTTTTCGCCAGCTCGAAGGCCTGCTGCAGGTCGTCGGTCTGGTTCAGGGCGTCGCTCAGGAAGGCGCGGCCGAAGTAGGTGAAGTCGGCGTCTTCCGAGCAGCCAAAGGACACCCGGTCGGCGCGTGCCGCGCTGATCACCAGGGTCTTGGCATCTTTCAGCGGCGGGATAAAACCGCCGGCATAACAGGCGGAAACCACCACCACCTTGTGCCGCTGCTGCAAGGGCTTGAGCACCTCGGCTAGGGCGCTGGCGGGCAGGTCGTTGAGTTCCAGGCGCGGCTGCACCAGGGACAGCTCATGGCTGCTGGAACCGTGGCTGGTCAGGTAGATAAAGATCAGGTCTTCCGGGCCGCTGCGCTGGGCCAGGGTCTGCACCGCGCGGCTGAGGTTTTCGCGGGTGGCCAGGGGGCGGTCCTGCAGGTGGTCGCGGTGGTTGATCAGGCTGATCTGGCCACGGGCGCCAAAGCGCTGGCTGAGCAGTTGAGTGGCGAAGTCGGCCTCGCGCAGGAACACGCTCTGCTGACCATCGCCAGCCACGCTCAGGCTGTACAACTCAATCGCCGGGGTGGAGGCGGGGACGGCCGCCAGCGCTTGTTCGAGTAACGCGCCCTGGGCCAGCAAGCCCAGTTCCAGCGGGTCGCTGATGGCTTTCTGCTGTTCGTCGCGGCGCCGCTCGCCGTACTGCCATTCACCGGCCTGCACGTTGCCGTCGGCCAGGGTCAGGCGTCCTGGGCCGTGGTACAGGTCACGGGCGAACTGGCCCTCGTAGACGCTGCCATCGGCCAGGCTCAAACGGCCCTGGCCGGCAAAGCGCCAGTGGTTGAACTGGCCCTGGTAGTGGCGCTGGTCGCCGCCATGGAATTCCCCCGGACCGGTCAGTGCGCCCTGCTTGAACGTGCCCAGCCAGACTTCACCCTCGGCGCTTTCATAGCGGCCCTGGCCGTGGAACTGGTTGTCGCGGAATGCGCCGCTGTAGCTGGCGCCATCGCTGCCGCTGTAGCTGCCCTGGCCGTTGAGCTGGCCATGGACGAACTCGCCGGTGAAGCGTTCGCCTTCGGCGTCGCTGCGGCTGCCCTGGCCGCTGGGTTCGCCCTGTTTAAAGGCGCCTTGATAGCGGCTGCCGTCGGGCAGGTCGAGGGTGCCGAAGCCGTGATAACGGTCGGCCTTGAAGCCGCCGCGGTAACTCAGCGCGCCTTGCTGCAACTGGCCTTCGCCGTGGCGGCGGCCGTGCTTGAACTGGCCCTGGTAGCGGTTGCCGTCGGCGTCGCTGAGTTCGCCCTGGCCGTGGAACAGGCCCTGGCTGAATTCGCCGACATAGCGCTCACCATTGCTGCCCTGCCATTCGCCGTGACCGTCGGCCTGGCCGTCCTTGAAGTGCCCGGCGTACCAGCTGCCATTGCGGTAATCGACTCGCCCCTCGCCCTGCAGCAAGCCGTCGACAACCTCGCCACGGTAGCGGCCACCATCTGGCAGCACGGCATTGGGCGGAGTCAGAGGTTCGCCCTGGCCACAGGCAGTCAACAGCAGGGCAAGGCTCAAGGGGGCAAGCAGGTGGCGCATGGCAGACATCCAGGTCGACGGGGCGTGGGCAGTATGCCGCAAAGTAGCGGGGGAGAAATGCACACGGGGCGCCATTGGCGCCCCGTGCAGGTTGCAGCGCTGCGTCTGTGTTCAGACGAAGCAGAGGGTCAGCGGTTCGGCGATATAGGCCGGTTTCGCTGAGCCTTCGATTTCCAGCACGGCCTTGGCTTTAAGCAGCCACTGGCCGGGGTTCTTTTCGTTGGCGTCGACCAGGGTCACCACCAGGCGCACCTTGGAGTTGACCTTGACCGGCTGGATAAAGCGCACGCTGTCGAGGCCGTAGTTGACGGCCATCTTCAGGCCTTGCGGCATGATCATGATTTTTTCCATCAGCATCGGCACCAGCGACAGCGACAGAAAGCCGTGGGCAATAGTGCTGCCAAACGGGGTCAGCTTGGCTTTCTCCGGATCGACGTGGATGAACTGGTGGTCGCCGGTGCATTCGGCAAACTGGTTGATGCGCTCTTGGTCGATGGTCAGCCAGTCGGAACTGCCGAGTTCCTTGCCGATATAGTCCTTGAGTTCTGCTACGGGTACGAGCGGCATAGATGCTCCTTGGGTGCGCGGGTGTTGTTATTTTTAGGGGTGTAACTCCTTGACCCCTAGATCACCATGCAGGGCGTGCCCGGTCAAGCCGCGAAGAGCATGCCAATACGTAAGTTATTGGCTCGGAATGACGTGCCATAATGGCCGCGCCCTCTCGCTGGAGACTCCCATGCTGCTACGCGGCCTGACCTGGTTGGTGCTGTTTCAATTGCTCGGCACCGCCATCAACGTACTGTTCCTGTCCATGCTGCCTGGGCCGATTATCGGCATGCTGCTGCTGTTCGTTTTTCTCCTAGTGAACGGCGAAGTCGGCGAGCCGCTGAGCGTTGCCGCCAGCGGCCTGCTGCGCTACCTGCCGCTGCTGCTGGTGCCGGCGGCTGTGGGGGTGATGGTTTATGCCCAGGCGATCGTGGCCGACTTCTGGGCAATTGTCGGCGCGCTGGTGCTGTCGTTGCTGCTGTCGCTGCTGTTTACCGGTTGGCTGATGCAGAAACTTATCGACCGGCAAACGCGCCGCCGGGGTGAGCCATGAGCCTCGACTGGCACGCCGCCTGGCAGGCGCTGATTCACCATCCGTTGTTCGGCGTGGGTATCACCCTCGGCGCCTATCAGTTGGCGCTGGCCGCTTATGAACACAATCGCTGGCTGCTGTTGAAACCGTTGCTGCAACCGGTGCTGCTGTCGATGCTGGCGGTGATCGGTGTGCTGCTGGCCTGTGGCCTCAGTTACCGCGAATACCAGCAGAGCGCGCAGTTGCTGATCATCCTGCTCGGCCCGGCCACGGTGGCGCTGGCGGTGCCGTTGTTCGTCAACCTGCGGCGCATCCGTCAGTTGCTCTGGCCGACCCTGCTGACCCTGCTGATTGGCGGGGTGGTGGCGACGCTGCTGGGTGTGGCGCTGGCCTGGGCCTTCGGCGCCGAGCAGATGATTCTGATGACCATGGCGCCGAAGTCGGTGACCTCGCCGATCGCCATGCTGGTGGCCGAGCAGATTGGTGGCGTGGCCGCCCTGGCCGCGGTGTTCGTGCTGATTACCGGGGTGCTGGGCGCCATGTGCGGGCCGGAGCTGTTGCGCCGCATTGGCGTGCATCACCCGGCGGCGCAAGGCATGGCTTTGGGCCTGACCGCCCACGCGGTCGGCACCGCGCGGGCGCTGCAGGAGCACGAAGAGAGCGGCGCCTTTGCCGCCCTGGCGATGAGCCTGATGGGCGTGGCCACCGCGGTGTTCCTGCCGCTGGTGGTGGCGTTGCTGGTATGAGTGAGGTGTCTGTGATGTTGCCGTTGTTTCCTCTCAATACCGTGCTGTTCCCCGGTTGCACCCTCGACCTGCAATTGTTCGAACCGCGTTACCTGGACATGCTGACGCGCTGCCTGAAACAGGGCAGTGGCTTCGGGGTGGTCGGCTTGCTGGCAGGTCAGGAGGTCGGTGCGGCCGCCACCCACTGCGCCGAGCTGGGCTGTGAGGCGCTGATCCGCGATTGGGAAAAACTGCCCAATGGCTTGCTGGGCATCCGTGTGGAGGGCGGCCGGCGCTTTCGTGTCGGCGCCACCCAGGTGCAGGCCGATCAGTTACTGCTAGCCGAAGTGCAATGGTTGGAGTCAGGAGAAGATCTGCCGCTGGCCATCGAACAGGCTGATCTCGTCGCTCTGCTGGCCACTCTGGCTGAGCACCCACTGGTGGCCGGGCTGGGCCTGGATGGCACGGTCAGCGGCCAGCAGAGCCTAGCCAATCAGCTGGCTTATCTGTTGCCGTTCAGCCTGGAGCAGAAACTGGCCTTGCTGGCGCTGCCGCAGCCGACTGAGCAGTTGGCGCTGATCCAGAGCCTGCTCGATCGCCTGCAGGGCGAGATGCTGGCTTGATTCAGTAGCGGTAGCGCAGCAGCGCCTCCGGCAAGGCGCTGGTGGTGATGGCCACCAGCAGGGCCGCGCAGGCCGGGATGATTAGCCACCAGGCTTTGGCCGCCAGGGCGGGCAGTGGCCGTTGTCGTTCGCAGACCGCCATACACAGGGCGCACCAGCAACTGGCGAGTAACGCGCCGGCGAGGATGTCGGTCGGCCAGTGCACCCCCAGGTACACCCGCGACAGGGCAATGGTGCTGGCCGGCAGACTGGCCAGCAGCAGCCAGGTCAGGCGCCAGCGCGGTGGCTGGCCACGGCCGGCAAGTAGCGCCAACACCAGGCAAAAGGCGAAGGCCGCCGAGCTGTGGCCGCTGGGCAGGCTGTAGCTGTGCAACGGGTCGAGCAGGACCTCCGGGCGCAGGCGCGCCAGCAGGTGTTTCAGCGCGCCATTGCTGAGCGCCGTGAACAGCAGGGCGCTGCCGGCAAACAGGGCGGCGCGCCATTGCCGGCTGAGCAACAGCAGTGCCACCAGCAGGCAGGCGACGGCCGCTTGGCTGGCGAAGTCGCCCAGGCGTGTGGCCAGCACCATCAGGCTGTCCAGGGCCGGGCTGCGTTCGCTTTGCAGCAGGGCCAGCAGGCCGTGGTCGAATTCATTCAGATGCTTCCAGCCCAGCAACAGGCCGACCAGCAGCACGGCGCCGAGCCCGCTGGCCAGGGCCGCGGCGCGCGGTTGTTGGCGTAGGCTGCTGTGGATGCTCAGCAGCAACCACGCCCCGAGGCCGCCGGCGACGACCCCGGCCTGGCCCCAGAATCCCTCTGGCAGCGGCAGGCGCAGGGCGGCGCCAGTGGCCCAGCCGGGCAGCAGGTAAGCCACCGACCAGCCGCAGGCGGCCAGCACGCTGACGGCGAGAAAGCGCCCCAGCGGCATGTCGAGCATGCCGGCCATCAGCGGTAACATCGGTCGCAGTGGGCCGATAAAACGGCCGATCAGCAGACTGCCAACGCCGTAGCGGCGCATGTACTGTTCGGCGCTGTCCAGCCATTCTGGGTGGTCGCGCAGCAGTGGCAGGCGGCGGATGCGCTGATGAAAACGGCGGCCGATGGCGTACGACAGCGCATCGCCCAGTAGGCCGCCGCTCAACGCCAGCAACAGGGTTTCGCCGAGGCTGAGTACGCCGCCACCGGCCAGCACACCGAGGCCGAAGAGGATGGCAACGCCGGGCACCAGAATGCCGGCCAGGGCCAGGCACTCAATGCAGGCCACCAGAAAGATCGCCCAGCCCAGCCACTCGGGGTGCTGGGCCAACCAGGCAATCAGGCTGTCGAAACTTTCAAGCATGCAGGTGTTCCTCAACAGTCAGGCGCTGGTAGTCGCGGCCTTCCAGCTGGCCACGGCGCAGCGGGTTGCGCGTGCAGTGGCGGGCGAAGGCGGCATCGACAAAGCGATAGGGCAGGTGTTCGTCGCGCCCG
>JAIERF010000167.1 GCA_019747075.1 Pseudomonadaceae bacterium | reverse complement strand
AGCCCGCAGGCATACAAGACTTCCAGCATGGCGCGATCGCGCAAGCCTATCGGCTCACCGACATCCGGCGCCGCCAGCAGCGCCTCCACGTCGGCCTCAGACAGACTTTTGGGTAACGGACGACCCAACTGCGGCAACTCCACCTGTAGGGTCGGGTCCTGCCCAATCAACCCTTCACGCAACAGAAAGCGGTAGAACCCGCGCAATCCCGACAAAAAGCGGGCGGTTGAGCGCGCCTGATAGCCGGCATTCAAGCGCCAGGCTAGGTGATCGAGAATCGCCTCACGGCCACTGTAATGCAGCTCAACCCCGAGCTCCTGCAACCAGTTTTGATACTGGGCAAGATCACTGCGGTAAGCCGCAATGGTATGTGGCGACAAGCCCTTTTCCATCCACAGCGACTCAAGAAAACGCTCGACCAGCGGATGTTCGATAGCAGGCATGACAGGGCAACGATAGGCAGAGGGCGTACCGACAGTCTTCCACAGCGACAGCGGCCAAGACCAGAAATACACTCACCTACAAGACAATTAAAAACACATCCTCTAGGCCCAATAAGACTTGAAAAGCAAACCTGCACCTATCTTAGGTTGGGTGACAATTCGCCAGCCGCCAACCATGCTTGCAATTAGCCATCATCGACTGCCGGATTTATAACAATGTCCAATGATCACAAGTCCCGCCTTGGCCAGCTGCTGATCGACAAAGGGCTGATCTCCTCAGCCCAGCTCGACAGCGCGATCAAGCTGCAACTGACCGGCAATAAACGGCTGGGCGAAATCCTCGTTGAACAGGGCTTGGTCAGCGAACGACAAATCAACAAGGCGCTGAAAAAACAGACCAACCTACGCCTGACCGCCGCGTTGATAGCCGCCTTGATCAGCCCTTTTCAGTCAAGCTACGCCTACACCCAGCAAGAACCCAGCAATATCGTCAGCGTTCAGGACGCGCCCGGCATCATCAGCCAGCAGCAACTCCCGCGCGGCATGCAGGCCCTCAACGACAGCGAGATGAGCAACGTCAGCGCCCAGGGCCTGGATGATGTGCTGCAAAGCATCTTTACCCAGGCCAGCAGTGGCGATGGCGTCGGCACGGTCGCACAACTGGCCAAGCTGATATTGCCCGCCATCAACAGCCTGGAAGCGGAAACCTCGATGCACGGGGTGACTTATGACACCAGCAAGCTGACCTCAATCATCAATGCCGACGGCTCCATCAACGTGCGATTGCCCAGCTCGATTGGCGAACTGCGCTTCGACAATATTCGTGTCGCCGGCGCCAACCCCGGCCAAAGCTTTGGCAGCCTGACGTTGCATGACATCGATCTATCCCAGGCCTCGTTGAAAATCAGCCTGCATTGAACCCGATATAAACACGTCGCCCCGCCCGAACATCGACGACTCAATCCAGCAAACAGCCCCCAACGAAAACTGCAGACAATAAAAAAGCAGCCCGTGGGCTGCTTTTTTGGGAACGACTGGAAGTTAAACCAGTTTTTCCTTGATGCGCGCTGCCTTGCCGGACAGGTCGCGGAGGTAGTAAAGCTTGGCTTTACGCACGTCACCGCGACGCTTAACAGCCAGGCTGTCAACCAGCGGGCTGTAGGTCTGGAAGGTACGCTCAACGCCAACACCGTTGGAGATCTTACGCACAGTGAAAGCACTGTTCAGACCACGGTTACGCTTGGCAATTACGACGCCTTCGAATGCCTGCAGACGCTGACGGTCGCCTTCCTTCACTTTCACTTGAACGACAACGGTGTCGCCCGGTGCGAAAGGAGGAATTACTTTGCCCATCTGCTCAGCTTCGATCTGCTGAATAATCTTGTTAGTCATACTTTGCTCCTAAGGCTGGCCTAAGGCCGACCATCGATACGTTAACTATCGTCCCGCTGGCGAAGGTATTCCGCCAACAGCTTTTTCTCTTCTCCAGAAAGCGAGCGGCTTTCCAGAAGATCAGCGCGTCGTTCGTAGGTCCGACCAAGGGACTGCTGCAAACGCCAACGCCGGATGTGTTCGTGGTTGCCACTCAGCAACACTGATGGAACACGCTTGTCCGCATACACCTCCGGACGGGTGTAATGAGGGCAATCGAGCAGGCCGTCGGTAAACGAATCCTCCTCGGCGGAGTCCGCATGACCCAATGCCCCAGGCAAGAGTCGCGTCACCGCATCGATCAGCACCATCGCCGGCAGCTCACCGCCGGAAAGGACGTAATCACCAATCGACCATTCCTCATCGACATGCGCTTCAATAAAGCGCTCGTCGATCCCCTCGTAGCGGCCGGCGATGAGGATTAAAGCCTCCTCTTGCACCAACTCGCGTACCGCCGACTGATTCAGTTGGCGACCTTGCGGCGACAGGTAAATCACTTTGGCATTACCGCCGGCAGCCTGCTTGGCATCAGCCAAAGCATCTTGCAGCGGCTTGATTTTCATCACCATGCCCGGACCGCCGCCAAAAGGCCGATCATCCACTGTTTGGTGGCGATCTTCGGTATAGGCACGAGGATTCCAGCAGGTCAGTTGCAACAACCCCTGCTTCACCGCACGACTGGTAATGCCGTATTCGCTGATGGCGGAAAACATCTCCGGGAACAGGGTAATGACTTCAACTCGCAAGCTAGCCATGCTTCTTACTAACCCGCGTGTTTAGAAATCAGCATCCCAATCCACCCGCATCTCACCGGCCGTCAGATCAATCGCCAGCACGCATTGCTCCGTATAGGGCAACAGGCGCTCGCGATCATCCAGGCTGTCAGCGCATGATTTCACCACCATCACATCGTTCGAACCGGTTTCCAGCAGATGATCGATGCGCCCGAGCAATTGCCCGTGCTGATCGATAACCTTCAGACCTTCCAACTGGTACCAGTAGTACTCGCCGTCAGTCAGATCAGGAAACAAGCTGCGGGGTACGCAAATTTCAAAGCCCGAGAGAGTACGTGCCTCATCCCGGTCATCGAGCCCCTTCAGCTTTGCCACGAGCACCTTGTTTTGCGTGCGCCCGCTGGCCAGCTCAACCTGTCGTACCACGCCGTCGCGCCGAAGCGTCCAGTGCGTGTAATCAAGCAGGTTGTCAATCGGATCAGTGAAGGAGTAAACCTTCACTTCGCCGCGAACGCCGTGCACCGAGAAAATCTTGCCAATAACGATCAGGTCATCGGCTTGGGCTGGCGTCGCAGTCATGCTGATCAGGCCGAAGCCTTGGCAGCTTCCTTCAGCAGCTGAGCGGCGCGCTCAGACGGCTGTGCACCCTGGCCGAGCCAGTAGGTAGCACGCTCTTGGTCAACCGAGAGACGCACTTCACCACCAGCAGCGATCGGATTGAAGAAGCCGATACGCTCAACAAAACGACCATCGCGCGCATTGCGGCTGTTGGTCACGGTCAGGTGATAAAACGGGCGCTTCTTGGAGCCGCCACGAGCAAGACGAATAGATACCATGTGAACATCGTTCCTGTAGTCGGTGCTGCAAAACTAAAATTGCACACTGGGCACGGGGCCCGAAAGGCCGCACATTCTAAAGATTGTGCGAGGTTAATTCAACAGATAAGTGCGAAGTGCGCATCTGTCTGCATTCAGCCAGCCGAACCAGGTTCGGCCTTATGAAACTGTCGTGCCGGGCGCAGTCAAAGACGCGGCATACCGCCGCCGGGCAGCATGCCGCCCATCCCGCGCATCATCTTGGCCATGCCGCCCTTGGCGGTAAATTTCTTCATCATCTTCTGCATTTGTTTGTGCTGCTTGATCAGCCGCCCGATGTCCTGCACCTGAGTACCGGAGCCCATGGCGATACGGCGTTTGCGCGAACCGCTGATAATTTCCGGATCGCGGCGTTCGGCCGGCGTCATCGAGTTGATGATCGCCTCCATCTGTTTGAACTGTTTCTCGGCAGCCACCTGCGCGCCGCCCATCTGCGCCAGATTGACGCCACCCATGGTCGGCAACTTGTCCATCAGGCCGCCGAGGCCACCCATATTCTTCATTTGCTGCAGCTGATCGCGGAAGTCCTCGAGGTCGAAGCCTTTACCCTTCTTCAGTTTCTTCGCCAGCTTGTCGGCTTTTTCCTTGTCCAGGGTCTGCTCGGCCTGCTCGATCAGGCTGAGCACGTCACCCATACCGAGAATCCGCGAGGCAATCCGGTCCGGATGGAAGGGTTCGAGCGCATCGCTCTTCTCACCCATGCCGAGGAATTTGATCGGCTTGCCGGTGATCGCGCGCACGGACAGTGCCGCACCACCACGGGCATCACCATCGACCTTGGTCAGCACCACGCCGGTCAACGGCAGCGCATCGGCAAAGGCCTTGGCGGTATTGGCGGCATCCTGACCGGTCATGGCATCGACCACGAACAGGGTTTCGACCGGCTTGATCGCCGCATGCACGGCCTGGATCTCGGCCATCATCTCGGCATCGATAGCCAAACGACCGGCGGTATCGACAATCACCACGTCGATGAACTTCAGCTTGGCTTCGCGGATCGCCGCCTCGGCAATCGCCACCGGCTTCTGGCTGAGGTCCGACGGGAAGAAGGTCACCCCCACTTCGGCGGCCAGAGTTTCCAACTGTTTAATAGCAGCAGGACGATAAACGTCCGCCGACACCACCAGCACTGTCTTTTTCTTGCGCTCTTTAAGGAAGCGCGCCAACTTGCCCACCGTCGTGGTCTTGCCCGCGCCCTGCAGGCCAGCCATCAACACCACGGCAGGCGGAGCGGCATGCAGATCGAGGTCTTCGTTGGCCGCACCCATCAGCTCTTCGAGCTCGGCGCGCACTATCTTCACAAAAGCCTGGCCTGGCGTCAGGCTCTTCGAGACCTCGGTGCCGACCGCGCGATCCTTGACCTTATTGACGAAGTCTTTGACCACCGGCAAAGCCACGTCAGCTTCGAGCAGCGCCATGCGCACTTCACGCAGGGTGTCTTTGATATTGTCCTCAGTCAGCTTGGCCTTGCCGGTAACGTGGCGCAGGGTCTGCGAGAGGCGATCTGTTAGATTTTCAAACATGCGCGTTCCTTTCAGGTTCTTCGCGAACCGAGGCTGGGCTTGCTGCAGGTCGCGGATTATAGCGAAGAGTCGCCCGCACCGACACCGCCTGCGGTCTTTCGAGGCAAGGCGGATGTATGCCACACTCACGGCCTTTCAGGCTCGCCTTGCCAGGACTTATGCACCCTCTGCTTCCCAGCCTCATCGCCGCCGGCCTGTATGCCGGCACCACCGCCTACCAGGGCCTGCGCCTGGCCCAACGCGCTGCGCCGGACAAACGCCTGCTGGGCCTGCTGAGCATCGCCGCCCTGCTGGCCCATGGCACAGCCCTGTACCTGCAGCTGATTACCGCCAGCGGTCTGAATCTGGACTTTTTCAACGCCGCCAGCCTGATCGCCGCCGCCGTGATCTTGCTGACCCTGCTGGCCTGCCGACAGATTCCGGTGGAAAACCTGCTGTTATTACTGCTGCCACTAGGCGCCCTGACGGCGCTGATGGCCCAGTTCGCCCCCAGCGGCACCGCACAGGCCATCAATGAGCAACCCGGCATATTGGCCCATATCCTGCTGTCGATCCTGGCCTACGGCATGCTCACCATCGCCGTGTTCCAGTCCCTGCTCTTGCTGCTGCAGGACCACCAGCTCAAGCACAAGCACCCGTCCGGGCTGATCAAGAACTTCCCGCCCCTGCAAACCATGGAAAGCCTGTTGTTCGGGTTTCTTTGGGCCGGCTGGGGCCTGCTGTCGCTGTCGCTGCTGTCCGGCTGGCTGTTTCTCGACGATCTGTTCGCCCAGCACGTGGCGCACAAAACCATCCTCGCCTGCGTGGCATGGGTGGTCTTCGCCGTGCTGCTGTGGGGCCGCCAACAACTGGGCTGGCGCGGGCACAAAGCCATTCGCTGGACCCTGGCCGGCTTCTGCCTGCTGATGCTGGCCTATTTCGGCAGCAAGCTGGTCCGCGAATTCATTCTGCATATCTAGGCGTTTACTCGTGGACACTGCTCACCCAGGCTTCCTGATTGGCCTGCTGATTTTCCTGCTGGCTTGTTCGGCGTTCTTCTCCAGCGCGGAAACCGGCATCCTCAGCCTGAACCGCTATCGCCTGCGCCACCTGGCCAAAGAAGGCCACCGCGGCGCCAAACGCGTCAGCGCCCTGCTTAGCCGCCCGGATCGCCTGCTCGGCGCCATCCTGATCGGCAACAACTTCGTCAACATCCTCGCCTCGGCCATCGCCACGGTGTTGGCCATTCAGCTATGGGGCGATGCCGGCATCGCCATCGCCACTGTCGGCCTGACTCTGCTGCTGCTGATCTTCGGCGAAATCACCCCCAAGACCCTGGCCGCCCTGCGCCCGGAAGCGGTCGCCTACCCGCTCAGCCTGCCACTAAGCGTAGTGCTCAAGCTGTTCTACCCACTGGTCCTGCTGCTGGGCTGGATCAGCAACGGCCTGCTGCGCCTGCTGGGCATCGACCCCACCAGCAAGCGCAACGACAGCCTGACCACCGAGGAGCTGCGCAGTGTGGTGCGCGAGTCCGAACACGCCCTGCCCCTCAATCGGCAGAACATGCTGCTGGGCATCCTTGACCTGGACAACATCACGGTCAACGACATCATGATCCCGCGCAACGAGGTGATCGGCATCGACCTCGACGACAGCCTCGAGCAGATCACCGCCCAGTTGCGCACCACCAACCACACCCGCCTGCCGGTGTATCGCAACGACATCAACCAAATCGAAGGCGTGGTGCATATGCGCCAGATCGCCAGCCTGCTGACCCATGACCAGCTGACGTACGAGTCCCTGCTGGGCGCCTGCCTGGAACCCTACTTCATCCCGGAAAGCACGCCGCTCTCTACCCAGCTGATCAATTTCCAGAAACAGAAACGGCGCATCGGCATCGTCGTCGACGAATACGGCGAAGCCCTGGGCATCGTCACCCTGGAAGATATTCTGGAAGAGATCGTCGGCGACTTTAACCATCAGGACCT
>JAIERF010000072.1 GCA_019747075.1 Pseudomonadaceae bacterium | reverse complement strand
GTCGACCTCATGGTGGTCAACAGCACCACCCTCGCCGCCCACCCGGAGCTGGGCAAAGCCCTCACCGGTGCCTGGTTCGAGACTCAGCGCCTGATGGGCCAGACCAGCCCTGAAGGCCAGGCCGCACGGGCCAAAATGGCCGCCGCTGCCGGCACCACGGCCGAAGACTTCGACGAGCAACTGCGCACCTTGCGCTCGTTCTACAGCCCACGCCCGGCGCTGGCGTTTGCCAGCAGCGAGAACATGCCGCAGCTAATGCAACGCGTGGTGGATTTTGCCAACGGGCAAAAGCTGCTGGGCGAGGATGGCAACGGCCTCAGCCGTCTGGGCATCAGCTTCGGTGACTCGCTGGTGATGGGTAACAACAAGCAGATCAAGCTGCGCTTCGACCCGACCTATCTGCAGCTAGCCACCGATCAGCAGCTCTAGCAGGCCGTTGAAAAACTACCTGCGCTGCCGATACGGCGTTAAAACAGGCTCAGTATGCTCATTTACAACTCGCAAACTCCGCTTCTTCGCCTGTTTTTGCCTTGTCTCAGCTGCCTCGCCTACATTTTTCAATCCCCTGCCAACCAGCACCACAACGGCGCCAACCAGCAACAGTGCGCACCAATTGCGCGCACCCAATCACGCGCGACATCCAGCCGAGGCGCGGCAGAGCCCGCGCCTCGGCGCTTCGCGGTAACTGGCACGATGTTCGCTAAAGCCTAACCATGCAGAAGCACCCCTTGGGGGCGCGGCACTACAACTTGCAATGGCTGACTAGGGTTCCGGCTCGCTGACTGCGGCAACGCACAGGCAAGTGACTGGTCCGAGAGTTGGCGACCTCGTTCGGGGTTACACGGCGGGATAAAAGCCCGGGAGATAGCGCACCTCGCCAAGCGAGGCAGTGCCGCGCTGCTCTTGCCCGTATTTCATCGAACTGGAGGTTTCACCATGCGCAAGTTCCTGCTCTCCTCGCTGATCGCCAGCGGCCTGGCCGCCACCCTGAGCATTCCGGCCCACGCCGAAGCGAAGACCGACTTCAACGTCTGCTGGACCATCTACGCCGGCTGGATGCCATGGGAATACGCCCAGGCTGAAGGCATCGTCGACAAATGGGCGAAGAAGTACGCCATCAACATCGAAGTCACCCAACTCAACGACTACGTCGAGTCGATCAACCAGTACACCGCTGGCCAGTTCGACGGCTGCACCATGACCAACATGGACGCCCTGACCATCCCCGCCGCCGGCGGCGTCGACAGCACCGCGCTGATCATCGGTGACTTCTCCAACGGTAACGACGGCATCGTGCTCAAGGGCGAGAAGAAAACCCTCGCCGACCTCAAGGGCCAGAACGTCAACCTGGTGGAACTGTCGGTGTCCCACTACCTGCTGGCCCGCGGCCTGGACCGCGCCCACCTGAGTGAGAAAGACCTCAAAGTGGTGAACACCTCCGACGCCGATCTGGTCGCTGCCTTCGCCACCGACGATGTCACCGCCGTCACCACCTGGAACCCGCTGCTGGCCGAGATCGAAGCCACCCCAGGCGTGACCAAGGTGTTCGACTCCAGCCAGATCCCCGGCGAAATCATCGACCTGATGGTGGTCAACAGCGAAACCCTGCAGGACAACCCGGCCCTGGGCAAAGCCCTGACCGGCGCCTGGTACGAAATCATGGCCACCATGAACGCCAACACCCCGGCCGGCATCGCCGCCCGCGAGCACATGGCCAAGGCCTCCGGCACCGACCTGGCCGGCTACGAGTCGCAACTGGCCGTGACCAAGATGTTCTACTCCGCCAAAGATGCCGTGGCGTTCGCCAACAGCCCGAAACTGCCAGCAACCATGAGCAAAGTGGCCGAGTTCTCCTTCAGCCACGGCCTGCTCGGTGAAGGCGCGAAAAGCAGCGATGCCATCGGCATGAGCTTCGCCAAAGGCATCACCACCGGCGACAAGGCCAACCTCAAACTGCGCTTCGACCCGAGCTACATGCAGATGGCGGCCGACGGAGCGCTGTAAGGCTTTCCCTCCCCTCGCCCATTCATGGGAGAGGGGCCGGGGGAGAGGGAACCTGCTTTTAGAGATGCCTCTATGCGCCTAATCAACCGACACCCGGACCGCGGCGGTCGCTTGCTGCTGATCCTGTTGCCGTTCGCCCTGCTGCTGTTCGCCTATTTCATCGGCTCGGCGGCGCGGCTGACGGACAACCCCAATGACAAGTTGCTGCCCAGCGCCAGCCAGATGGTCGCCGCCATCGACCGCCTGGCCTTCACCGAAGACAAACGCAGCGGCAACTACCTGTTCTGGCAAGACAGCGCCGCCAGCCTCACGCGCCTCGGTCTGGGCATCGGCATCGCCGCCCTGGCCGGCCTGTGCTTGGGCATCGCCGCGGGCATCCTGCCACTGCTGGGCGCTCCGCTGTCGCCGTTGCTGACGGTGCTGTCGATGGTGCCGCCACTGGCGATCCTGCCCATTCTGTTTATCACCTTCGGCCTCGGCGAATTGTCCAAGGTCATGCTTATCGTTATCGGCATCACCCCGGTGCTGGCGCGCGATCTGGAACAACGGGCCCGCGAGATTCCCACCGAGATTCTGATCAAGGCACAGACTCTTGGCGCCAGCACCTGGACCCTGATCCTGCGTGTGGTGCTGCCGCAATTGCTGCCACGCCTGCTGATCGCCCTGCGTCTGGTGCTCGGCTCGGCCTGGCTGTTTCTGATTGCCGCCGAAGCCATCGCCTCCACCGACGGCCTCGGCTACCGCATCTTCCTGGTGCGTCGCTATATGGCCATGGACGTGATCCTGCCCTACGTCATCTGGATCACCCTGCTCGCCTGGCTGATGGACCTCGGCCTGCGCCGGGTGACTCAGCTGTGTTTTCCCTGGTTTGCGGGGAGCAAGGTATGAAGCCATTTATCGAAGTAAAAAATGTCTGGCAGGAATACGGCGATCAAGTCGTTCTCGAACGCTTGAATCTGACCGTCAACGAAGGCGAGTTCTGCACCATGGTCGGTGCTTCCGGCTGCGGCAAGTCGACCTTTCTGCGCCTACTACTGGGTCAGGAGCAGCCGAGCAAAGGTGAAATCCTGCTGGCCGGCCAACCGTTGCCGGGCGAACCGGATGCCAGCCGTGGCGTGGTGTTCCAGCGTTATTCGGTGTTCCCGCACCTGAGCGTGCTGGACAACGTCGCCATCGGCCTGGAGCTGCCACGCGCGCCGCTGCTCGGCCGCTTGTTCGGTGCCGCCAAGCGCGAGGCCCGCGAACAGGCGGCTGTCATTCTGCAGAAAGTCGGCCTCGGTCATGCCCTGGACAAATACCCCAGCCAGCTCTCCGGCGGTATGCAGCAACGTCTGGCCATCGCCCAAGCGCTGATTATGCAGCCGCGCGTGCTGCTGCTCGACGAGCCCTTCGGCGCGCTGGACCCCGGCATCCGCAAGGACATGCACGCCCTGCTGCTGGAGCTGTGGCACGCCACCGGCCTGACCGTGTTTATGGTCACCCACGACCTCAGCGAAGGCTTCAGCCTCGGCACCCGCCTGCTGGTGTTCGACAAGACCCGCATCGACCCGCACGCCCCCGGTGCCTTTGGCGCGCGCATCACCTACGACATTCCCTTGAACACTGACCGCCGCGCAGCCCGCGCCGCCGTTGACGCCTTGCCGGCGCATCTGCAGCCGGCCCAGTAAGGAGCGACCATGACCACCGCATTGACCCTGCGCCCGACCCTCTACGAAGAATTCGTCCCCGGTGGCGGCCACACCTCCTTCGTCCTCAAGCGCGGCCAGTTGCTGCGTATCACCGATATCGAAGGCGGCGCCAATGTCAGCCTGCTGCTATTGAGTGCGACCGAAAAAAGCGAGCGCCTCAACCTGCCCGATACCCTCAAGTGCCAGCACACCGCCAAACTCACCGCCGGCCACTGCCTGTACTCGGACATGGGCCGCGTGCTCGCCGCCATCACCGCAGACACCTGCGGCTGGCACGACAGCTTCGGCGGCGTATTGAACGCCGCCGAAGTCGCGGAAAAATACGGCGCCGGCCGCTATCAGGAACTGCGCAACGGCTTCTTTCGCAACGGCATGGATAACCTGCTGGTGGAAATGGGCAAGTGGGACCTCAACCTGCAAGACCTGCTGATGAACCTCAATCTGTTCAGCCAGGTCACGGTTGATGCCGACGGTGCCTTCCACTTCCAGCCCGGCAACTCCAAGGCCGGCGACTATGTGGAGCTGTACGCGCCGATGGACACCCTGGTGGTGCTCACCGCCCTGCAACACCCCATGGACCCCAACCCTGCGTACGCACCCAAACCCGTGCAACTGAGCTGGCACCAGGTCGCCAGCGACGGCATCAGCGTGCTGTGCCGCACCTCGCGCCCGGAAAACGGCCGCGGCTTCCACAACACCGAACGTCTGTACATCTGAGGGTTGCCCACATGAATTTAATCGCCAGCACCCTACAGCCTGAAGCCGCCGTGTATCGCCACGAAATCCCGGCCGGCGAGCCGTTTCTCTGTGAAGTCAAAGCCGGACAGACCGTGCGCCTGCTCGACCTGCAAGGCAACCAGGCGGTCGACACGCTGTTTTTCTCGGCCCGCAACCCGCGTGAGCGCTACGACCCACAACGCACCCTGCGCAAGCAGAACAGCGTGTACCTGAGCACCGGCACGGTGCTGTACTCGAACCTCGGCAATCCGCTGCTGACCATCAGCGCCGACACCTGCGGGCGCCACGACACCCTCGGCGGCGCCTGCGCCCAAGAGAGCAACACCGTGCGCTACGCCCTGGACAAGCGCTATATGCACAGCTGCCGCGACAACTTCCTGCGCGCCAGCCTGCATGACGGCCGCCTGGCCAAGCGCGACATCGGCGCCAACATCAACTTCTTTATGAACGTGCCCGTCACCCCCGAAGGCGGCCTGACCTTCGAAGACGGTATCTCGGCCCCAGGCAAGTACGTGGAGCTGAAAGCGCATATGGACGTGATCGTGCTGATCTCCAACTGCCCGCAACTGAACAACCCCTGCAACGGCTACAACCCGACCCCGGCCGAGGTGTTGGTGTGGGACTGATGAATCAGTTCAACCGTAGGATGGGTTAGCCAAAGGCGTAACCCATCCTACGCAAGTGCATAACGAAGCCTTTCAACCACGGACGACCGTGGTGCAGACCGAATACCGCGGGACGGCCCGCCAACCCTTTCGAGGGCAAGCACATGTTCGACAAACTCCTGATCGCCAACCGCGGCGCCATCGCCTGCCGCATCCTGCGTACCCTGCGCGCGCTCGACGTCAAAGGCGTGGCCGTGTACTCCGAGGCCGACGCCGCCAGCCTGCATATCCAGCAGGCCGATGAAGCCTTTAGCCTCGGCGAAGGCCCTGCCGCCGGCACCTATCTGGTGGTCGAGAAAATCCTCGCCGTAGCCAAGCAGACCGGCGCGAAAGCGATCCACCCTGGCTACGGCTTCCTCTCCGAAAACGCCGCCTTTGCCGAAGCCTGTGAAGCCGCCAACATTGCCTTTGTCGGCCCAACGCCAGAACAGCTACGCGTGTTCGGCCTCAAGCACACCGCCCGCGCCCTGGCCAAGCAGCACGGCGTGCCGATGCTGGAAGGCACCGAGCTGCTGGAAAACCTCGACGCCGCGCTGATCGCTGGCGAGCAGGTCGGCTACCCGGTGATGCTGAAAAGCACCGCCGGCGGTGGCGGCATCGGCATGCGCGTATGCAACAGCGCCGCCGAACTGAGCGAGGCGTTCGACGCGGTCAAGCGCCTCGGGCAGAACAACTTCAGCGACAGCGGCGTGTTTATCGAAAAGTACATCCAACGCGCCCGCCACCTGGAAGTGCAGGTATTTGGCGACGGCTGCGGCGACGTGATTGCCCTCGGCGTGCGCGACTGTTCGGTGCAGCGGCGTAATCAGAAAGTGCTGGAAGAAACCCCGGCACCCAACCTGCCAGCCGGCATGGCCGAGGAACTCTGCGCCGCAGCAATCAAGTTGGCCAAGGCCGTCAGCTACCGCAGCGCCGGTACCGTGGAATTCGTCTACGACAGCGCCGCCGAACGCTTCTATTTCCTCGAAGTCAACACCCGCCTGCAGGTCGAGCACGGTGTCACCGAACAGGTGTGGGGCGTCGACCTGGTGCGCTGGATGATCGAACTGGCGGCCGGTGACCTGGCGCCGCTGAGCGAACTGGCCAAAGGCCTGAAGCCCAGCGGCCATGCCATCCAGGCGCGCCTGTATGCCGAAGACCCGGGCCGCGACTTCCAGCCGAGCCCCGGCCTGCTGACCGCCGTGGACTTCCCCAAGGCCGATGGCAAAGCCCTGCGCATCGACACCTGGGTCGAAGCCGGCTGCGAGATCCCGCCCTACTTCGACCCGATGATCGCCAAGGTCATCACCTGGGCAGCAACCCGCGACCAAGCCAGCGCCGCACTCAGCCAAGCCCTGGCCGACTCGGTGCTGTACGGTGTGGAAAGCAACCGCGATTACCTGCGACAGATTCTGGTCGACGCGCCGTTCGCCAGTGGCGAACCGTGGACCCGCTGTCTGGAAGGCCTGACTTACACAGCCAACACCTTTGAGGTGCTGTCTGCCGGCACCCAGACCACCGTGCAGGACTTCCCCGGCCGCCTCGGCTACTGGGCCGTCGGCGTACCACCGTCGGGACCGATGGACGACCGCGCGCTGCGTCTGGGCAACCGCCTGCTGGGTAACATTGAGGGCGCCGCCGGCCTGGAAATCACCATGAGCGGCCCGCTGCTGCGCTTTAACACGGATGCAGTGGTGGCAGTGACCGGCGCGACGATACCGCTGAGCGTGGATGGCAACGAACAACCGATGAACACCGCGCTGCTGATCAAGGCCGGCAGCACGCTGAGCCTCGGCACCATTGCAGGCTCAGGCGCACGCGCGTATCTGACTCTGCGCGGCGGCCTGCAAGTGCCGGAATACCTAGGCTCGAAAAGCACCTTCACCCT
>JAIERF010000397.1 GCA_019747075.1 Pseudomonadaceae bacterium | reverse complement strand
GCCTGGTACGACGAGGCCGGCAACGTCTATGTCGGCCGTGACGAGGCGGAAGTACGCGCCAAGCACAACCTCGGCGATGCCAATCTGCGCCAGGACGACGACGTCCTCGACACCTGGTTCAGCTCGGGCCTGTGGACCTTCTCCACCCTCGGCTGGCCGCAGCAGACTGCCGAACTGAAGACCTTCCACCCGACCGACGTGCTGGTCACCGGCTTCGACATCATCTTCTTCTGGGTTGCGCGGATGATCATGCTGTCGACCCACCTGACCGGGCAGATTCCGTTCAAGACCGTGTACGTACACGGCCTGGTCCGCGACGGCCAGGGCCAGAAGATGTCCAAGTCCAAGGGCAACGTGCTTGACCCGCTGGACATCGTCGACGGCATCACCCTGGATGCGCTGCTGGAGAAACGCACCGGCGGCCTGATGCAGCCGAAAATGGCGGAGAAAATCGTCAAGCAGACCAAAGCCGAGTTCCCCGAAGGGATTGCCAGCTACGGCACCGACGCCCTGCGCTTTACCTTCTGCTCGCTGGCCTCCACCGGCCGCGACATCAAGTTCGACATGGGCCGCGTCGAGGGTTACCGCAACTTCTGCAACAAGCTGTGGAACGCCGCCAACTTCGTCATCGAGAACACCGATGGCCAGGACACCGGCATCAATGGCGAGGCCGTCGAGCTGTCGCCGGTCGACCGCTGGATCATCTCGGCGCTGCAACGTACCGAGCAGGAAGTTACCCGCCAACTGGACAACTTCCGCTTCGACCTCGCCGCCCAAGCCCTGTACGAGTTCATCTGGGACGAGTACTGCGCCTGGTACCTGGAGCTGGTCAAGCCGGTGCTGTGGGACGAAAGCGCCAGCGTCGAGCGTCAGCGCGGCACCCGCCGCACCCTGATCCGCGTGCTGGAAGCGGCCCTGCGTCTGGCCCATCCGTTTATGCCGTTTATCACCGAAGAAATCTGGCAGCGGATCAAGGCCCAGGCCGGCGTCAGTGGCGAGACCATCATGCTGCAGCCCTGGCCGATGATTGATGACAGCCGCATCGACGCCGGCGCCGAAGCCGACATCGAGTGGGTCAAGGCGCTGATGCTGGGCCTGCGACAGATCCGTGGCGAGATGAAAATCTCCATGGCCAAGCGCATCGACATCATTGTGCAGAACGCCAACAGCGAAGACCTGCGCCGCCTGGCCGCCTTCGAGCCATTGCTGAACAAGCTGGCCAAGCTGGAATCCGTGCGCGTCCTGGCGGCTGGCGAAGAAGCACCGATGTCCGCCACCGCCCTGGTTGGCGAGATGGAAGTGCTGGTGCCGATGGCCGGGTTGATCGACAAGGACGCCGAACTGGCGCGCCTGGACAAGGAAATCCAGCGCCTCGGCGGTGAGGTGCAGCGCGTGGGTGGCAAGCTGGCCAACGAGGGCTTCGTCGCCAAGGCCCCTGCCGAAGTTCTGGACAAGGAGCGGGCCAAGCTGGCCGAGGCCGAACAGGCCCTGGCCAAGCTGAGTGAGCAACGCGAGAAGATCGCCAACCTGTAAGACGAAAAGGCCCGCCGATGCGGGCCTTTTCTATGGCTAGGTTCCCGTCGCGTATTGCGCAGGCTAAAGCTGTAGATTGGGTTGAGGAGCCGCGCGACAAAGCCCAACGCGTCGCGCACTGAACCTGCGCGTCGATGCGACCTGCTGCGGCGTGTCGACGCTGCACAGCGAGACGTCACACCTGTTCAGATAGCGGCCACGCCGCTGAAAAATAACAACTATTTGTGGAACCACCGCATGTATGTACTGATGGCTGTGATTTTCGTGCTGGGCTACCTGTGCATTGCCCTCGAACACCCGTTGAAGATCGACAAGGCCGCCTCGGCCATTCTCACCGCTGTACTCTGCTGGACCGTCTTGGCTCTGGGCGCCGAAACCATCCTGCCGACGCTGGCCCAGAGCGCACACGGCCCGGCGGGTGAGTTGCGCCATCACCTGGGCGAAATCTCCGAAATCCTGTTCTTCCTGCTCGGCGCCATGACCATCGTCGAGCTGGTCGACGCCCACGAAGGCTTCAAGGTCATCACCGACCGTATCCGCACCCACAAACGGGTAACCCTGCTGTGGCTGATCGGCTTTATCACCTTCTTCCTCTCCGCCGTGCTGGACAACCTGACCACCACCATCGTCATGGTGTCCCTGCTGCGCAAGCTGATCCGCAACCAGCACGAACGCTGGTTCTACGCTGGCATCGTGGTGATCGCCGCCAACGCCGGCGGCGCCTGGTCACCGATTGGCGACGTGACCACCACCATGCTCTGGATCGGCCACCAGATCAGTGCCACCGGCATTATCGGCGCGTTATTTGTGCCCAGCCTGGTGTGCCTGCTGGTACCGCTCACAGCCCTCAGCCTGGTGATGCGCGGCGAGTTCGAGCGCCCCGAGGAGCTACTCAGCGAGGCCGAGCGCCGCGATCCGACTACGCCGCTCGAGCGCAACCTGGTGTTTGCCCTCGGCCTCGGCGCATTGCTGTTTGTCCCCGTATTCAAGGGCATCACCCACCTGCCGCCGTATATGGGCATCCTCTTCGGCCTCGGCGTGCTTTGGGTGGTGACCGAGTGGCTGCACCGCGGCAAGAATGACGAGGACAAGCACCCACTGTCGGTTGTTGGTGTACTGCGCAAGATCGACACCACCAGCGTGCTGTTCTTCCTCGGCATCCTCCTGGCGGTATCCAGCCTGGCGACCGCCGGCCATCTGACCCAGGTCGCAGCTGCGCTGAAGGACAGCCTGGGCAACGTCTACGCCATCAACCTGGCCATTGGCCTGCTGTCCTCGGTGGTGGATAACGTGCCACTGGTGGCCGGGGCGATGAAGATGTACCCACTGGTGGATGCGCCCATCCTGGCCGCCGCCAGCAGTGACAGCGCCTGGTTGAGCAACTTCGTCGCGGACGGCACCTTCTGGGAGTTGCTGGCTTACTGCGCCGGCACCGGCGGTAGTTGCCTGATCATCGGCTCGGCGGCCGGGGTAGCCGCCATGGGCATGGAAAAAATCGATTTCATCTGGTATTTGAAGAAGATCAGCGGGCTGGCCCTGCTCGGCTACCTGGCTGGCGCCGCCACCTATATCGGCATCGCCAGCCTGGGCTGACCGGCCCGCCACCGACGACAACCCTGGGAGCACAGACATGGAAAGCAGCAAGACCCGCACCAGTTTCTACCGCCGCCTGTATGTGGCCTGGTTGATCGACAGCGGCGCCGCCTGCAGCGTGCCGGCGCTAATGGCCGCCACCGGCATGCCCCGGCGCACCGCCCAGGACACCCTGGCAGCCCTGGCCGAGCTGGATATCGACTGCCATTTCGAGCAGCAGGATGGCGAGCGCAACAACGCCGGCCACTACCGCATCAAGGACTGGGGCCCGATCAACCGCGACTGGATCGCCAACCACCTGCCTGCCATCAAGGCCGTACTCGGTTACAACTGACTAACCGGGCAGTAATTACTGCCCGCTACACTGCAGGCGCCAGCCCGCCACGACCAGGAACGTCCATGCCCCATCACACGCCTTTGATCGCCGCCATTGCCACCGGTTTCGTGCTGGCCTTTATCTTCGGCGCCCTGGCCAACCGTTTGCGCCTGTCGCCGCTGGTCGGCTACCTGCTCGCCGGGGTGATGGTCGGGCCGTTCACCCCGGGTTTTGTCGCCGACAAGGACCTGTCCCATGAGCTGTCGGAAATTGGCGTGATCCTGCTGATGTTCGGCGTTGGCCTGCACTTTTCGCTGAAAGACCTGCTGGCGGTGAAGAACATCGCCATCCCCGGCGCGCTGGTGCAGATCATTGCCGCCACCGTACTGGGCATGGGGATGACCTGGTGGCTCGGCTGGCACTGGGGCGCCGGCCTGATCTTCGGTCTGGCACTGTCGGTGGCCAGTACCGTGGTGCTGCTGCGCGCCCTGGAAGAGCGCCAGTTGATCGACAGCCGCCGCGGCAAAATCGCCGTCGGCTGGCTGATTGTCGAAGACCTGGTGATGGTCCTCGCCCTGGTGCTGATCCCGGCGCTGGCCGGCCTGCTTAGCGCCGAGCCGAGCGCCGGCAGCGGCGAGCAGGACATCCTCTGGCCGCTGCTGCTGACCCTCGGCAAGGTGGCGGCGTTCATCGCCCTGATGATCACCCTCGGCGGCCGCCTGATTCCCTGGTTGCTGGAGCGCAGTGCCGGCAGCGGCTCACGCGAGCTGTTCACCCTGGCGGTGCTGGCCATTGCCATGGGTGTGTCCTACGGTTCGGCGGTGCTGTTTGGCGTGTCATTCGCCCTCGGCGCCTTCTTTGCCGGGATGATCCTCAACAGTTCGCAGTACAACCACCAGGCTGCGGATGATTCACGGCCGCTGCGCGATGCCTTCGCCGTGCTGTTTTTCGTCGCCGTGGGCATGCTGTTCAATCCGTCGATTTTGCTCGACGAGCCGCTGCTGGTGCTCGCCACCGTCCTGATCATCGTCCTCGGCAAAGGCCTGGCCGCCCTGCTGATCGTGCTGGCGTTCCGCAAACCCCTGAGCACCGCCCTGACCATTGCCGTCAGCCTGGCGCAGATCGGCGAGTTCTCCTTTATTCTCGCCAGCCTCGGCGTCAGCCTGGAGCTGATGCCCGAAGTGGGCCGCGACCTGATTCTTGCCGGAGCAATCATCGCCATCCTGCTCAACCCGATGCTCTTCAGCCTGCTTGATCGCTTGCAACCCTGGCTGGCCGCACGCGAACAACGCCAGCCAGAAACAAGCCCGGCTCCAGCCAGCGAACCAAGCGATAACGTCCTGCCCCTGAGCGAAAACGCCCACACCATTCTGATCGGCCATGGCCGCGTGGGTAGCCGCATCAGCCAGCGTCTGCAGGCCGAACACATGCCACTGGTGATCATCGAAGCGCTGCACAGCCTGGTGGAAGACTTGCGCGAAAGCGGCCTCAGCGTGGTACACGGCAATGCCGCCAGCAGTCAGACCCTGGCCCAGGCCAATATCGCCAGCGCCCGCTGTTTGATCGTCGCCATTGCCAACAGCCTGGAGGCCGGACAGATCATCAGTCATGCCCGCGCCGCCAACCCGAACCTGCAGATTCTCGCCCGCGCCCAGGCCGACGGCGAAGTTGATTACTTGAAAACCTGCAGCGCCGATCTGGTGGTGATGGGCGAACGGGAAATTGCCCGTATCATGCTCGACCGCCTGGGCCTGCCAACTAACTAAATCATTGCCACACAGCCAGGCATTACCTGGCTGGTTCACCGTTCAAGAGTGTTTCCGCCATGCCCGATGCGCCCCGCAATACCCCTGCTCAACCTCCAGCGGCCGAGCCGAGTCTGTTGCACCCGCGCAATCGTCACCAGGGCCGTTACGACTTCCCGGCGCTGATCAACAGTTGCCCGGAACTGGGCGCCTTCGTCATCACCAACCCCTACGGCAAGCCCAGCATCGACTTCGCCAACCCGGCAGCAGTGCGCGTGTTCAACCGCGCCCTGCTGCACAGCCTTTACGGCATCCAGCACTGGCAGATCGCCGAAGGTTATCTGTGCCCGCCAATTCCAGGGCGGGCCGATTACCTGCATGGCCTGGCCGACCTGCTGGCCACTGATACAGCCGGCGACATCCCCCGCGGCCCCGGCGTGCGCGCCCTTGATGTCGGCGTCGGCGCCAACTGCATCTATCCTCTGCTGGGCCACAGCGACTACGGCTGGCACTTTGTTGGCTCGGATATCGACGCCCCCGCCCTGGCCTCGGCGCAAGCCATCATCGACGCCAACCAACTTGGCCAAGCCATCGAGCTGCGCCAGCAACTCAACCGCGGACAAATCTTCGCCGGCCTGCTGCAGGCGGATGAACGCTTCGACCTAACCCTGTGCAACCCGCCGTTCCACGCCAGTGCCGCCGAGGCTGCCAGCGGCAGCCGGCGCAAATGGAAGAACCTCGGCAAACAGGCTCCCGAGCGCCAACTGCCAGAACTCAACTTCGGCGGACAGAACAGTGAACTGTGGTGCACCGGCGGCGAAGCCTCGTTCGTCAAACGCATGATCAAGGAAAGCGTCGGGGTCGGTAGTCAGGTGCTGTGGTTCAGCAGCCTGATCTCCAAGGCCGGCAATCTGCCCGACATCCACAAACAGCTGCACAAGGTCGGCGCCCAGGCGGTGCGCACGATTGAAATGGCCCAGGGCAACAAGCAAAGCCGCTTCGTTGCCTGGAGCTTTATGGACGACGCCCAGCGCCAGGCCTGGCATAGCCGCCGACAAAGCGGACAGTAACGTCCGCGGCCATGTTCAAGCGGGGCGATTAAGTGCTACTACTGCGCTACGCCCTCTAGAGCATCGAGGGCGGATCCCCTTGGTCAATCGTAAGGACCCTGGATGAACTGGATACGCCTGACCAGCCTCGTGTGCCTGCTGCTCACCGGCAGCGCCCTGGCCGACAGCCGCCCACAACTGCAGATCAGTGCCGGCGACTGGCCACCCTACCTGTCTAGCGAGCTCAAGCATAACGGCGTGATCGCCCACCTGATCAGCGATGTATTTGCCGATGAGGGCTATCGCGTCAGCTTCCGTTTCCTGCCCTGGCCACGGGCCTATGCCGACGCGGCGGCGGGCAAGTTCGACGCCAGTGCCGTGTGGATGCACAAGCGCGAACGGGAGGTCGACTTCCTCTTCAGTGCGCCCCTGCTCGAAGAGCAGTTCGTGTTCTTCCACCTCAAGAGCCTGCCCTTCGACTGGCAACAGCTCAGCGACCTCAGCGGCATGACCCTCGGCGGCGGCCTGGAATACAGCTATGGACCTGCCTTCGATGACTTCCTTGCCAGCGGCCAGATACAGATGGAACGGGTGGCCAGCGACCGGCAAAACTTCGAGAAGTTACTCAAAGAGCGCATCGTGCTCTACCCACAGGAGTTCAACGTCGGCTACGCCGCCCTGCACAGCCAGTTCAGCGTC
>JAIERF010000092.1 GCA_019747075.1 Pseudomonadaceae bacterium | reverse complement strand
CTGACCGTGAAACCACGCCTGCTACGTCACCTGCTGCTGACTGTGCTGATGCTCCTGCTGGTGCTCGGCTGCGGCTACGCGGGCTATTTGATCAGCGAAAAATTCGCCATCGCCGCCCTCACTGACAACGGCGAGCGTCAGTTGGGCCTACATGCCCGCGCGCTGGAAAGCGAAATCAGCACCCACACCTACCTGCCCAGCCTGCTGGAACTGGAGTCCGGGGTCAGCCAACTGTTGCTCAACCCCAGCGAAGCGCGGCGCCTCAAGGTCAATCGCTACCTAGAAGGCCTCAACCGTCGCAGCGGCAGCCGGGCGATTTTTCTGCTCGATCTCGGCGGCCGCGTGCAGGCCACCAGCAACTGGCGCGACGCCGACAGTTTCCAGGGCGAGGACCTGTCCTTTCGTGCCTATTACCAAGATGCCGTGCAGGGTAAGCCTGGACGCTTCTTCGGCGTCGGCAGCACCACCGGCGAGCCCGGCTATTACCTGGCCCACGGCCTGCGCCAACGCGACAAAATCATCGGCGTGGCGGTGGTCAAGGTGCGCCTCGAACCCATCGAGCAACGCTGGGCCCGCGCGCGCCTGCAGGCGTATGTCAGCGACGAGAACGGCATCATCATCCTCTCCAGCGACCCCGCCTTGCGCCTCAAATCCATTCGCCCCTTGAGCGAGCAGACCCGCACCCGCCTGGCCAGTAGCCTGCAATACCACTGGACCCGCCTGGACGCGCTGCAACCTCTGGCGCGCCAGCCGCTGGACAGCAACACCGAATTGCTCACCCTGGCGGCCAACACGGCCCAGAACGACCCGACCCAAGCCGTCAGCTACCTGGCCCAAACCCGCCGTCTGGAGGCCTCGCCCTGGAGCTTTACCCTGCTCTCGCCGCTGCAGGATGTGCGCCGCCAGGCCATCAGCCAAGGCGTACTGGCTGCGGTGGCGGTGGCCCTACTGGCCTTTCTGCTGATTGCCTGGAACCAGCGACGCAAGGTCATCGCTACCCGCCTGGCGGCCCGCGAAGCGCTGCAGCAAGCCAACGATCACCTGGAGCGCAAAATTGCCGAACGCACCCGCTCGCTACGCGCCAGCAACGACCGCCTGAAGGCGCAGATCCGTGAACGCCGGCAAGCCGAAGAAACCCTGCGCAAAGCCCAGGACAGCCTGGTGCAGGCGGGCAAACTGGCGGTCATCGGCCAGCTGTCCACCAGCATCGCCCACGAACTCAACCAACCGCTGGCGGCCCTGCGTACCCTGTCCGGCAACACCATGCGCTTCCTCCAGCGCGGCGCCCTGGACACGGTCACCAGCAACCTCGCCACCATTAACCAATTGGTCGACCGCATGGGTCGCATCACCGCCAGCCTGCGCGCCTTCGCCCGCCGCGCCGATGACGGCGGTGAGGCACAACTGGGTAAAGCCATGGACGCGGCGTTGTTTCTCCTCCAGGGTCGCCTGCAACAGACCCCCGTGCAGTTGCATACCAACTTCGCCGATGCGCGCCTGGCCATCGACCAGACGCGCCTGGAGCAAATTCTGGTCAACCTGCTGGTCAACGCCCTCGACGCCATGCAGGCACAGCCCGAGCGCCAGCTGTGGCTCAGCGGTCAAGCCGCCGACGGCGTCTATCGCCTGCAGGTGCGCGACAACGGCCCAGGCATTCCACTGGCGTTGCGCAAACATTTGTTCGAGCCCTTTTTCACCACCAAACCGGGCGAGCAAGGCCTCGGGCTGGGCCTGACCTTATCCGCCAGCCTGGCCGTGGCCGCCGCCGGCAGCCTGGCGGTGCAGTATCCTGAGGCAGGCGGCACGGCCTTTGAGCTGTGCCTGCCGCTGGCCCCCCCTTTCCCCGTCGAGCCCCCTACCGATGCATGAGCCCCTCAGCGTCCTGATCGTCGAAGACGACCCCCATGTACTCCTCGGTTGCCAGCAAGCCCTGAGCCTGGAAGACATTCCCAGCATCGGCGTCGGCAGTGCCGAAGAAGCCCTGCAGCAGATCGGCGACAACTTCGCCGGGATTGTCATCAGCGACATCCGCTTGCCCGGCATCGACGGCTTGCAACTGCTGGCCCAACTCAAGGCCCGCGACCGCAGCCTGCCGGTGGTATTGATCACCGGCCACGGCGATATCAGCATGGCGGTCGGTGCCATGCGTGATGGCGCCTACGACTTTATGGAAAAACCCTTTTCCCCGGAGCGTTTGGTCGACGTCACCCGCCGCGCCCTCGAACAACGGCGCCTGGCCCGCGAGGTGGCGCAACTGCGCCGCCAGCTCAGCGGCACTCAGGACTTGGCCGAGCGTCTGTTGGGCCGTTCGCCAGCCATGCAGGCGCTGCGCGAGCTGATCGCCAACGTCGCCGACACCTCCGCCAATGTGCTGATCGAGGGCGAAACCGGCACCGGCAAGGAATTGGTCGCGCGCTGCCTGCACAACTTCAGCCGGCGCAAAAGCCAGCAATTCGTCGCCCTCAACTGCGGCGGCCTGCCGGAAAACCTGTTTGAAAGCGAGATTTTCGGCCACGAGGCCAACGCCTTCACCGGCGCCGGCAAACGCCGAATCGGCAAGATCGAGCACGCCAACGGCGGCAGTCTGTTTCTTGATGAAATCGAAAGCATGCCCCTCAGTCTGCAAATCAAACTACTGCGGGTGCTGCAGGAACACAGCCTGGAACGCCTCGGCTCGAACCAGAGCGTGAGCGTCGACTGCCGAGTGATTGCCGCCACCAAGGCCGACCTGGATGAACTGGGCAAAGCCGGACAATTTCGCAGCGACCTGTATTACCGCCTGAACGTGGTCACCCTGGAGCTGCCGCCCCTGCGTGAACGCCGCGAAGATATCCCGCTGTTGTTCGAGCACTTCGCCCAGCAGGCGGCGCTACGCTTTGACCGCAGCGCCCTTGAGCTCGACCGGCAGAGCCTGGCCAAGTTGCTAGTCCATGACTGGCCGGGCAATGTGCGCGAACTGCGTAACGTAGCCGAACGCTTCGCCCTCGGCCTGCCGCTGTTCAAAAAGGGCGAGCAAGCCCTGGAAAACGCCAGCCCGTCATTCGCCGAGGCGGTCGAAGCGTTCGAGAAAAACCTGCTCAGCAGTGCGCTTGAACGTCATCAGGGCAACCTCAGCCAAGCCAGCGTGGCCCTGGGCATGGCCAAAACCACCCTGTTCGACAAGGTTAAAAAACACGGCCTGCAATAACCGTAGAGCAGGTCATGTCAGCAAACACTGCCGTCATACGCTGGCTGATCGACTTCTTCGCCAGCGTCTGTGCATCGAATTCGTGGCCATTGGCTTGAGCCAGGAGTGAACGTCGGCGAAATCAGCTGCGCCCATGGGCGCGCTGGATCTGCTTGATGCGCTCGCGGGTTTCCTCATTGGCACCAGGGCCTGCACTCAGGCCGATATCGGCCAACGCCAACGGCGTGCCCTCTTCATCCTGAAAACACAGCGGCGCCAGCGGCACGCGCGTCTGCCGGTTGACCAGCACCACAGGCGGGCCTTCGGCCTGCGGATACCAGCGGTCACCCCATTGCAGCAGGCTGATGATGACCGCCTGCACCTCACGGCCTTTGGCGGTGAGGTGGTAATCAACGCTGCTGCCCTGGCTGCGTTTTTCCAGAATCTCGTGCTCCAGCAGCAGCTTCAGGCGCTTCGACAGAATGCTCTTGGACATCCCGAGATGGCGCTGGAACTCATCGAACTTGCAGGTGCCCCACAGCGCCTCGCGGATGATCAGCACGTTCCACCAATCACCCAGCACATCCAGGGCGCGGGCGATCGAGCAATTGCGGTCTTCGAAACACACTCTTTCCATGGGGCTGTCCTGACGGTCGGATGATTCCAGTGGCAAGGCGCTAAAGGCCTTGACAGGTTCTGTTATGAAACCTAATGTCGATCTCAGGTTCCATCATGGAACCAGATGCCACAAACGTCAAACCCAAGGAGCAATCACCATGAGCCCACTACTGTCTGTGAGTCTGGCGGCCGCGATCGCCGTCAGTGTTGCGTTTCCCGTTTTGGCGGCACAGCCGCACTGCCTGACCACCGAAATCGAGCCCGAATTGATCGACAGCCGTCTGGCGCTCAGCGTTGGCCAGTGCCACCTCGAGGCTGCTACAGCCGAGCCCACACAGGCACTGATCCATGCTCAATATGCCTACAGCTGGTTTGCCCAAGCCGAACAACTGCAGGCTGGCAGTGCGGCCGGCAACCTCAAGCAGACCCACCAGATGCTCAATGACATTGCCCGGCAAGGCCTCACCCCAGCACTGACCGCACACGTCAGTGGGCAGTGATCTGTTTCTCCATACCCAAGTCGCAACGAGGAAACGTCAATGAATACCGAGCAAAACATGTCCTGTGTCGAGGTGGGCGAACCGCAGCAGTGGATGAACTACCTGTTTGCCCATCCCCTGCTACCAAGGCCAGCCAAGGGCAAGCACTTCCTCAAGGAGGCGCTTGGGCTGAGCGGGATGGAAATCTCCATCAATTCGCTGCCCGCAGGCGTCGCCATACCGTTCACCCATACCCACAGGCTCAACGAGGAGGTGTATTTCTTTCTCAGCGGCGCCGGCGAGTTTTGCGTGGATGACCGCAGCGTGCCGGTAGGGCCGGGTTCAGTGATCCGGGTGGCACCGGAAGGACAACGCTGTTGGCGCAATACCGGCGACCAGCCACTCAACTACCTAGTGATTCAGGCCCGCCATGGCAGCATGGCATCGAGCGCCATTGAAGATGGCCACGCCACCCCCGGCAATCCATGGCAGTGACGGCTGCGCAGCGGTTATCCGCACGTAGCGTTCAGGCAGGTGTGAATCAGCCCACCTGCCTATCCAGGGCTAGCTTACTTTTGACCGTGCACGCGCAGCCTCTGCCACCGACTGCACACCGCGACTGAACAAGGCCGCCAGTTGCTGCAACACGGCAGCATCACCGTCCTGCACAAGCTGATCCAACTGTTGCTCGATGCGCTGCAGCGAGGTCTCCCCCGGCTGGGAGAATTTCAGGTGTTCTTCAAGTATCTCCGCACCGCTTACCAAGAGGGCAAAGTGCATAACGTTTTCCAGCTCACGTGTATTGCCGGGCCAGCCATAGGTCTCCAAGGCTAATTGCGCCTGCAAACTGATCTGCGGGATCGGCAGATCGAGGCGCTGGGCGTACAGGCCGAGGAAGTACTCCGCCATTGGCAGGATATCCGCCGGCCGCTCGCGCAGCAGCGGTAGATCCAGGCGTCCCTCATTGAGGTAGTGATACAGGCGCTGATCAAACTTACCCACCAGCACCGCCTGGGCCAGATCAATACTGGTGGCCGCCACCAGGCGCACATTGACCGGCGTCGGCTGCAGGGCATCGACCCGAGTAACCTCATGGTTTCCCAGGGCAGCCAGCAGCTTGCCTTGCAACGGCAAGGACAGGTCGCCGATTTCATCCAGGTACAAGGTGCCGCCATTGGCCGAGCCAAACCAGCCCGCCCGACTACTGGCGGAGGCGCCACGGCTGCCGGTATGGCCAAACAACTCGGCCTCGGCAAATTGCTTGCTGATGGCGCCACAATTAACCGCCACAAACAGTCCTGCGCGCTCACTGCGCTGATGAATCTGCCGCGCCAACAATTCCTTGCCGGTGCCCATATCGCCCTGAATCAGCACCGCAAAGCTGGTCACCGCCAGCGCCTCCAGTTGCTGAAGCAGGCGCTTGGAGCGCGGGTCGAAAAACACCAGCGCCCGCGCCCGAATGCTTAATGGGCTGCGCTCGGCATCGGCAAAGCTGAGAAATGCTGGTGATGTTTGAACGTGCTGGCTCATGGTCCCTCTCCTAGCACAAAAAACAGGCGAACGGCTCGCTCCCACACGGGGCAAGCGGCTCAGTAATGTTGAGGTCCCGGTACGACCGGGTAGTTGTTTCAGGCGCGGCGCTTAGCGTGCTGCTCGATCTGACTTTGCAGGCGGAACAGATAGGCGAAACCCTGCTCCCAGTGGCTGAAGCCCGACTTCACGTTGATATGCCCGGCCCCAGGCAGAATGGCGACCTCGCTGCCCCACTGCTGGGCCAACTCAAGCACCCGCGGCACCGATGCGGCCGGATCATTATCCGAGCCCACCACACGAGTAGGAAACGGCAGCGACTTGAGCGGAATCGGCGCAAAACTGCGCAGCGCCTGCGGACAACCCGGACGTTCGACATCGGCCGGCGCCACCAGCAAAGCGCCCCGCACACGCAGCAAGGCATGCCCATTGGCCTGCGCCGCCCAACGCGCGACGGTGATGCAGCCCAGGCTGTGGGCAATCAGAATGGTCGGCGTACTGACCTCAGCCAAACGCCGATCAAGATTGGCGACCCACTCATGCGGATCAGGGTTATCCCAATCGAGCTGCTCGACCCGGCTAGCCGTCGGCAAGCTTTGCTGCCAGTGACTCTGCCAATGGTCTGCGGGTGAGCCCTGCCAGCCCGGCAAAATCAGATAGCGAATAGCTTGGCTGCGCATGACACACCCTCCAGAAACGTTAATGGAGGGAAGTGTAAAGTGAGACATTTAACACTGAAAAGAATAAGAAGTTATTTATTTATAACCAAACTAGAAACTCACATCCTCGCCTGAGATAGCCCCAAGCAAACAACTTCTGCAGCACAGTTGCCTCCCCAATGGCCCCGACAAAGCCATGCGCAAAAATCTGGCCCGGGAGCACATTGCGCAGACACGACAAGCCTTGCAGCCCCACTCTAGAAAGACCCGCTCAGCCATAGAAATATGCCACCACCACAGAGATTTTCTCGGAGGGGCAAAATTGGGGGGGGGATGGCACTCAACACAAAACACTCGCCCATAAAAAAATCCAGTCACCGCTAAGTGACTGGATTTTCTAGGATTATATGGTCGGGACGGAGTGATTCGAACACTCGACCCCTAGCACCCCA
>JAIERF010000049.1 GCA_019747075.1 Pseudomonadaceae bacterium | reverse complement strand
CCCGGCCCCAGCGGCTGGCCATAGCTGAACTCGACGTAATTACCTGAAGGATCACGCACACCGCAGTAATAGCCCACAGGATAAGGCTCATCCCGCGCAGGCCAGATCAGGCAGCCGTCAGCCAAGGCACGGGCGGCGATGGCATCGACTGCTGCGCGGCTGTCCAAGGCGAAGCCCAAGTGGCTGTAGTCATCGCTGGCCAGTTGTCGTGCCTGGCCACCGGGCATCAGGACGAAAATGAATGAATGCTCTTTGCCAGGCTCGGCCAGCCAGACAATCCGCGAGCCTTTGCCCGCCCGCTCGTGGATCACCTGCATGGCGCAGTAGTCGCGGTAAAAGGCGATGCTGGCGTCCAGATCCGGCACATGCAGGGCTATATGGGTCAGAGTAGGGCGCATCGGCGGCTCTCCTTCAGGCATGATTGCAGTTTAGGTGCTGCCCGCGTCTTTATCCGCGCAGTCAGGGGCAAGCAGGAGAGTATTGATGAATTACGATTTTGACCTTTTTGTCATCGGCGCCGGTTCCGGTGGCGTGCGCGCAGCCCGTTTCGCCGCCAGCTTTGGTGCCAAAGTAGCCGTGGCGGAAAGCCGTTACCTGGGCGGTACCTGCGTGAACGTGGGCTGCGTACCGAAAAAGCTGCTGGTGTATGGCGCCCATTTTGCCGAGGCGTTCGACCAGGCTGAAGGTTTTGGCTGGCAACTGGGGGAGGCGAACTTCGACTGGGCCACCCTGATTGGCAACAAAAATCGTGAAATTCAGCGTTTGAACGGCATTTACCGCACCTTGCTGGTCAACAGCGGCGTCACCTTGCTGGAAGGTCATGCGCGCCTGCTGGACGGTCACCGGGTTGAGGTCAACGGCCAGGCCATCAGCGCGCGGCACATCTTGCTGGCCACCGGTGGCTGGCCGCAGAAGCCGGATATTCCGGGCGCCGAGCACGCCATCACCTCCAACGAGGCGTTCTTCCTTGAGCAATTGCCCAAGCGGGTATTGGTGGTCGGAGGAGGGTATATCGCCGTCGAATTTGCCTCGATCTTCCACGGCCTGGGCGCCAAGACGTCACTGGTTTACCGGGGCGATTTGTTCCTGCGCGGCTTCGATGGCGCGGTACGCACACATTTGCAGGAGGAACTGAGCAAGAGCGGCATGGACCTGCAGTTCAACAGCGATATCGTGCGCATCGACAAACAGGCCGATGGCAGCCTGTTGGCCACCTTGCAGGATGGCCGCGTATTGGCGGCCGATGCAGTGTTTTACGCCACCGGCCGGCGCCCGATGCTCGACAACCTCGGCCTGGAACACACCCAGGTACGCTTGGATAAGCGCGGTTATGTGCAGGTTGATGAGCTGTATCAGACCGGTGAACCGTCGATTCTGGCCATTGGCGACATGATCGGCCGGGTGCAACTCACGCCGGTGGCCCTGGCCGAAGGCATGGCCGTGGCGCGGCGCTTGTTCAAGCCTGAACAGTATCGTGCGGTTGATTATCAGCTGATCCCGACCGCCGTGTTCAGCCTGCCGAATATTGGCACCGTGGGCCTCAGTGAAGAGCAGGCCACGGCCGAAGGCTTCAATGTGCAGGTGTTTGAAAGCCGCTTCCGGCCCATGCAAATGAGCCTTGGCAGCTCCCAGCAGAAGACCCTGATGAAACTGGTGGTGGATGCCGACACGGACCGCGTACTGGGTTGCCACATGGTCGGGCCGGACGCTGGGGAAATCGTTCAAGGCATGGCCGTGGCCCTCAAGGCCGGTGCCACCAAGCAGATTTTCGACGAAACGCTGGGCATCCACCCAACGGCAGCCGAGGAGTTTGTTACCATGCGCACCCCTCGAAATTAGCTGACTGATCATGCAACAAATCTTCTATTGGTCTGACCTGTTCGGCGTTGCCGTGTTTGCCATCACTGGCGCGCTGATGGCCGGGCGCAAATCCATGGACCTGTTCGGCGTGCTGGTGATTGCCATCGTTACCGCCCTGGGCGGTGGTACGTTGCGCGACGTGATTCTGGACAATCACCCGGTCAGCTGGATTCGCAACGACACTTACATTCTGGTGGCATCGGTCGCCGCCATCGGCACGGTGCTGTGGGTGCGCATGACCCAGCCGATCCATGAGCGCGGCCTGCTGATTGCGGACGCCTTTGGCTTGGCGGTGTTTACCGTGATCGGTTGCGAAGTATCGTTGCAGCACAATGTGCCGTTCAGTACCGCCGTGATCATGGGCGTGATGACCGGGGTTGCCGGCGGGGTGATGCGTGACGTGATCTGCAACGAGATCCCGCTGATCTTCAAGAAGGAAATCTACGCCACGGCCTGCATCCTGGGCTCCGTGGTGTTCCTCGTGATGCGTGAGCTGGGCACACCGCACTGGCTGGACACCCTGTGTGCGATGCTCACGGTGTTGTTGACTCGCCTGGCAGCGATTCAGTGGGGCCTGGGCTTACCGCGTTTCCATTTGCTCGATCGCAACCCGTGAAAGCCAGCGGCAACCGGCCAGGTTGCCGCTGATACTCAGGCCTCAGTGCCCGGCGTGCGCGTCGGGTGCAGTGGCCTCGACCTGCACTTCAACCTCAACCTTGCCGGCGTGCTCGAATTGCAGGGTCAGCGGGAAGCGTTCGCCCGCCACCAGCGGTTTCTGTAAACCAAACAACATCACATGGTTGCCGCCCGGAGCAAACACAGCTTGGCCGCCAGCCGGAATACCCACCGAGTCGAGCTGCTGCATTTTCATCACGTCGCCCAGCTGCACCATGGTGTGGATTTCTGCCTTGGCGGCTTGCGGTGTTTGCACACCGACTAGGCGATCAGCCGTTTTGCCATGATTATGCACGACAAAATAGGCACCACCAGCGGCGGCATTAGGCGGCAGCTCGCGTGACCAAGGGTGGTCAATTTTCAGCTCGGCGGCGCTGTAGTCATGGGCAAAACTCAGGCTGCAGGCCAGGGACAGTGCGGTTGCAGTCAGTAAACGAGCGAACATAAAGTCTCCAGGGTGGGCATCGACAGGTGTGGCCAACCTTAGCACGCCCGCGGCGCGATCCCACTGCGGCGCGACGGCGCAGCAGCGGTTTTTGCGGGCGTGTCAGTGGGGTTTGGCCAACCGCCTGGCCAGATGGTGCAGAGGCACATCGACGGCGGCCAAGGCCTGGTTCGCGCGCAATTGCCAGTAAGCCTGCAAAGGCTGCAAATCGGCTTCGCGGGATGCTCGCTGGCCCCATTGGTACAGGTCGTGCCAATCGCCCAGTGTCGCTTGTACAACCTTTAGCGCAGCCATGGTCGCGGCCGACTCGATGGACCATCGGGCATACATTTCATTGCTGTAACGCACGCGCTTGGTCAGCAGACGCAAATGATGCCGATCAGATTGCGCACCTGCCAGCGCCACCTGCAATTGTTTGCGTTGCTTGCGCAAGTAGGCACGAATGCGCTTCTTGCTGCCAGGCAGTTGCCCTTGCTGGGCAGCATTGCGCAGGGTAGCGGGGCTGTTATCGAGCAATGCCAATAGCGGCGCCAACACCTGACCGTCACGCAATGTTGCGTAAGCAGATTGCAACGCGGCTTCGCGCACGGCGCTGGCGTGCCTGAGGCCTTGTGACTGTAAATGCGCAATCAACACTTCGAGGTCGCGCCAAGGCGTGGTCAGCCGGCCCAGTTCAGCGGCGGCGGCATGCAGCGGCGCAATGCCGGCGTGCTGGCGCAGCGGCCGCAACAGGCTGCGCAAACGCCGTAACTGAATGCGCAGGTCATGCAGTGCTTCGCGATCTGTCTCGGCCTGCAGGCGTGCCTGAATTTCCCAGAGGTCAACCTGGCAGCGCAGGAGCTGAGCGACGAGCGAGTCTACAAAAGCCATATCATTCCTTGTGGCATGGGCCGAATGGGGGATTACCTTAGCGCTGGTGCAATGGTTGAAGCAGCTTACTCGGACTTGAGTGGACGTCCCTAATACTTGATTTAACATAATATACATTATGCGAATTCAATGCAGCCAAATGAAGCATGACCCTAGGGCTGCTTCTTTCGATTCGCATAATGTGTGGTTATGACAAATTTTGAGCAGCAGCTGCATCTCCTGTGGGTGGTAGCAGCAAGCCGAAACGTGGATTAGGCTGCATACGTGTCGTTAGGCAAAGTCCGCAGCAACCTGTGCCGTATTGACCTGCCGGAAATTTCAATGACTGCCAAACCATCGCTGTTCAAGCGCCTTCAGCAATTCTGGATCTGCGCGGATCTCGGCTTGATTCATCATCGCCGTGAACGGCGCATGCGCATATTGGCCAGCCTGGTCATGCTGATCATGGGTGTCATCTGGGCCATCTTCTTTGCGCTGCGTGGTGTCTGGGGCATGGTCGCCGTGGATATGGTGCTGATTCTCTCTGGTCTGACAGTCTTCACCTTGACCTGGCGCCAGCATGTGCGCAGTGCCAATCTCGTACTCTTTAGCGTGTTGCTGATAATTATCAGTGGCATGGCGGCCATCCTGGATGTGCCAAACGCCGCTGTGCCGCGGGCCACCCATCTTTACCTGTTACCGCTGGGTGTGGCGGCGCTGATGGCGTTTCGCGACGAAAACCTAGGCTTGCGCTATGGCGTGACCTCGCTGTGCTTGCTGATCTTTACCGTGCTGGCTGCCACGTCCTGGACGCCATTGCCCGGTTACAGCCTGCCCGATGACGTGCGCGAGTCTGGCACCTGGGTGCAAACGTGCGCCGCAATGCTGATGCTTTTTGCGTTGCTGCATGTCTTGCAAACCGACGCGGCTGAACGCTCAGAACTCGAAAGCGAACTGCAAAAAGCTCTGGCACGTAAGCAGTTCGAGCTGTACTACCAGCCGCAGGTCGACAGCACCGGCAGAGTGATTGGCGCTGAAGCCCTGCTGCGCTGGCAACATCCCGAGCGAGGGCTGGTCTCCCCCGCCGAGTTCATTGAGCTCGCCGAGCAGACCGGGCTGATCATCCCTATCGGCCAATGGGTGCTGGAGACCGCCTGTGCGCAGCTACGGGCCTGGGCGCAGATGCCATCGCACCGCGAACTGTGCCTGGCGGTCAATATCAGCCAAAAACAGTTTTGCCAGAGCGGCTTTGTGGCCGAGGTGCTGGCGCTGATCACCCGCTACGAGATCGATGCCAGCCGTTTGCAGCTGGAGCTGACCGAGACCATGGTGGTCGACGACATGGAGGACCTGACGCGGAAAATGTCGATGCTGGTCGAGCACGGAGTGACCTTTGCGCTGGATGATTTCGGTACGGGCTATTCGTCCCTGAGCCACCTCAAGCGATTGCCTTTGAGCAAGCTGAAGATCGACCAGTCATTTATCTTCGACGCACTGACGGACGCCAACAGTGAAACCATCATCCGCACGGTCATCGCCCTCGGTCAGAGCATGGGCTTGAGCGTGATTGCCGAAGGCGTCGAAACCCAGGCGCAACAGCAATTTCTGCTAAACAGCGGCTGCCTGCAATTTCAGGGCTACCTGCTCAGTCGGCCGTTGCCGTTGGAGGCTTTCAGCGCGTTTACCCAAGCGCACAATAGCTAATTGTTGCCCGCGTCAGGCCTGCTTGAAACGCTGCAACTGCATTTCCTGCAGGCGGCTGAGGGTGCGGCGGAAGGCGAAGGACAGATAGCCTTCGGTGTACAGCTCATCCAGCCCCACCTGGGCCTCCAGATACAGCGGCACGCGGCGGTCGTAGCATTCGTCCACTAGGGCGATAAAGCGCCGCACGCTGTCGTCATGCACCGACAGGGCCGGTAACTGCCGGTCGCCAGCGGCCACTCGTTCAGCGCCATCCTCAGTGCCGCGGGCGATGCGGCCAGGGCGCTGGCTGGCGCTTAGGCACGGCACGTCGCTGAGAAACACCGCGCTGAAACGGTCGCATAAATCGATGAAGTCCAGGGCCGACAACGGCACATCACACAGCTCGGCAAAGCGGCACCAGAGCAGCTGTTCGCTGCGTTGTACGACCTGAATGGCCCGGTGGCCCAGCTCAATCGGCGCAGCGCTGCACACCTGCCCGGCACTCAAACGCTGGAACTCTGCTGCCAGGGCTCTACTGCCCTCCTCCTTGACCCAATAGCGTGGCTGGGCGACGCCTGGGTGCAGACGGTGGTCCTGGCCACCATCGACGCCGAACACCTGCATATGTTGCTCGATGGCAGCAATCGCCGGCGCAAACCGCTCACGGTTGAAACCGTCAGCGTACAACTGCTGCGGCGGCTGGTTGGAGGTGCACACCAGCAACACGCCCTCCTCGAACATCACCTGCAGCAAGTTACCGAGGATGATGGCATCGCCAATGTCGTTTACGAACAGTTCGTCAAAACACAGCACTCGCACCTCGGCCGCAAGCTCACGGGCCAGAGCGCGCAACGGCTCGGGTGTGCCCGTGAGCTGGAACAGGCGGATATGCACCCAGCGCATAAAGTGATGGAAATGCTGGCGCCGGGCTGGCACCCGCAGGCTTTGGTAAAAGCGGTCCATCAGCCAGGTCTTGCCCCGCCCCACCGGCCCCCATAGGTAGACGCCACGGGCGTGGGTTTCGGCGTTGGGGTTATGCAAAGCATCGAAGCAGGCTTGCAAGCACTCGGCAGCCTGCTGCTGGGCCGCATCAGCAGTAAAGCCTTGCTGAGCAAGGGCCTGCTGATAGGCGGCAAGGGGTGAGGCGGCAGTCATGAATAGATTCTTCAGCGGCGAGGCGCCCATTGTACGGCCTCGCACCGCCGCTGTGGCTTACAACACGTAGCGCCAGATAGCGACAAAGTGCAGCAGGCTGCCGGCCATCACGAACAGATGCCAG
>JAIERF010000212.1 GCA_019747075.1 Pseudomonadaceae bacterium | reverse complement strand
AGCGTGAGTCGAGCAACCAGCTGCGTCAGCTCAATGAAGAAACCATCAGTCTGGCGCTGCAGCCGTTGCTGGCGCCGTTGTCCGAGCGCTACGCAGAAAATGCCGGGGTCTGCGCCTACCTGCAGGCGGTGCAGGTCAACCTGCTGAAAACCGTGGTCGAGCAGTTGGTGGATGTGGACAAGGCCGACGCGCAAACCCGCAAGTTGCTGGAGGAGCAATACAGCCCCAGCCTGGTAGTGGGCCATCACCATCGCGGTGGCGCGCCGGTGGTGTTCGAGTCGCACCCGACTTACGACAACCTGTTCGGCCGTATCGAATACAACACCGACCAAGGCGCGCTCTACACCAGTTACCGACAGTTGCGGCCGGGGGCGGTGCACCGCGCCAACGGCGGCTTCCTGGTGCTGGAGGCGGAGAAGCTGCTGGGCGAGCCGTTTGTCTGGGATGCGCTCAAGCGGGCCCTGCACTCGCGCCAGTTGAAGATGGAGTCGCCGCTCGGCGAGCTGGGCCGCATTGCCACCGTAACCCTGACGCCGCAGATGATTCCGCTGCAGGTCAAGGTGATCATCATCGGCTCGCGCCAGCTGTACTACACCCTGCAGGACCTCGATCCGGACTTTCAGGAAATGTTCCGCGTGCTGGTGGACTTCGACGAGGACATTCCCCTGGTCGAAGACAGCCTGGAACAGTTCGCCCAATTGATGAAAACCCGCACCTCGGAAGAGGGCATGGCACCGCTGACGGCGGCCGCCGTGGCGCGAGTAGCCACCTACAGCGCACGTCTGGCCGAGCACCAGGGCCGTTTGTCGGCGCGTATTGGCGATCTGTTCCAGTTGGTCAGCGAGGCGGACTTTATCCGCCAGCAGGCGGGCGAGGCCTGCACCGATGTCGGCCATATCGAACGCGCCCTCAAGGCCAAGGCCGTGCGTACCGGACGGGTCTCGGCGCGGATTCTGGATGACATGCTGGCCGGCATCATCCTGATCGACACCCGCGGTGCCGAGGTCGGCAAGTGCAACGGCCTGACCGTGCTGGAAGTCGGCGATTCGGCGTTTGGCGTGCCGGCGCGGATTTCCGCCACGGTGTATCCGGGCGGCTCGGGCATCGTCGACATCGAGCGCGAGGTCAATCTCGGTCAGCCGATCCACTCCAAGGGTGTGATGATTCTCACCGGCTACCTGGGCAGCCGTTATGCCCAGGAGTACCCGCTGGATATCTCGGCGAGTATCGCCCTGGAGCAGTCCTACGGGTATGTGGACGGTGACAGCGCCTCGCTCGGTGAGGTCTGCACGTTGATCTCGGCCCTGTCGCGCACGCCGCTGAAGCAGTGCTTCGCCATCACCGGCTCGATCAACCAGTTTGGTGAGGTGCAGGCGGTCGGCGGGGTCAACGAGAAGATCGAAGGCTTCTTCCGCCTTTGTGAAGCGCGCGGCCTGACCGGCGAGCAGGGCGCGATCATTCCACACTCCAACGTATCCACCCTGATGCTCGACGAGCGCGTGCTGCAGGCGGTGCGCGCCGGCCAGTTCCACGTGTATGCCGTGCGTCAGGTGGACGAAGCCCTGAGCCTGTTGGTGGGCGCCGATGCCGGTGCGCCGGATGCCAAGGGTGTGTTCCCCGAAGGCAGCGTCAATGCGCGGGTGGTCGAGCGCCTGCGCGCCATCGCGGAAATGGGCCAGGCTGACGACGAGCCGGAAGAACCGCCGGCAGCGGCAGCCAAGCCCGTACGCAAGAAGGCGGTGAAAAAGCCAGCGGCGGACGCACCGCAGGGCTAGGCGCGGGTCCGTTCAGGGCTGGCCGACCGTTCGGTGGCTGGTCAGTCACTGAGCGTTGTTGCGGGCGGCCCGGCCGGTCGTGGCTGGAGGCGCTTTTCCAGTGCTCATCCACAGAGTTATCCACAGCTTGTGGGGGTAACCTCGGGCTTTCGGCGGGCGTATTGCGGGTGTAGGCTGGAAGCTCGTCCTTGCCGGAGCCGCCGCCATGTCGCGCAGCCTCTGTCTGACTCGTCACTGCCTGGGAATGATCACCCGCATCGAATGCGAGGTGCGTCCGCTGGCGGGCGAGCAAGGCCTGTGGACCTTGCTCTGCGCCGCCGGTATGGCCGCCGGCCAACCCTCGATGATCAAGGCGCAAGGCCCATTCTGCGGGCCCTGCGTGGCCGAACAGATCCTCGACGGGATTGCCGAAAATCTGTTGTCCCAAGGCTATCAGTCCTGCACCGAACCACCGATCTGGCGCTTGCATATGCAGGCCCAGTTGCGCCGTCTGAACCAGGAGCGCGGTCATCCGCAAGGGCATCGTCAGCAGCATCCGGAGGCCTGAGCCGGCGCTCTTGCATACCGCGTAGGCAGCAGCCCGGCACGCTGCGGCGGACGGTTGGGCAAAAAGGTTATCCACAAAATGCCCGTGCGCAGAAACCCCGCCCTTGACGGGCGCCGGCCCCCTATGTCGGTGGGCTGCGGCTGGGTATACTCGCCGCCGGTTTTGACTCTTCTGCGAGGCACCATGGAACGCTTTATTGAAAATGCGATGTACGCATCGCGCTGGTTGTTGGCGCCAATCTATTTCGGTCTGTCGCTGGCTTTGCTCGCGCTGTGCCTGAAGTTCTTCCAGGAGGTGTTCCATATCCTGCCAAGCGTGTTTTCCATGGCCGAAGCGGACCTGATTCTGGTGCTGCTGTCGCTGATCGACATGGCTCTGGTCGGTGGTTTGCTGGTGATGGTGATGATCTCCGGCTACGAGAACTTCGTCTCCCAGCTGGATATCGACGAAGGCAAGGAGAAGCTCAGCTGGCTGGGCAAGATGGACTCCAGTTCGCTGAAGATGAAGGTGGCAGCATCGATCGTGGCGATTTCCTCGATCCATCTGCTCAAGGTGTTTATGGATGCCAAAAACACCGATCCGGAGCACCTCAAGTGGTACGTGATCATCCACATGACCTTCGTGGTCTCGGCGTTCGCCATGGGCTATCTGGACAAACTGACCAAGCACTGAGGTCGTCCGGGCTAGGGTCTGTTCCCGTTTCATTCGCGGCCGCGCCGGAGCCGGTTTTTGCGCGAGGCAAGGCACGAGGAGCGCGATTTGGTTGTTCCAAATAAGCGACGAGTAACGCCGCCTCGCACAAAAACCGGCCCGGCCCTTCGGGTTGCGCGAGAAATGGCCCCCGCTGTTGTTGCAGGACTTGGCAAGGGAATAACCATTACCTGCGTCCTGCGCCTAACCGGGGGCCATTTCTCGCTGCAACGCGGCTTGCGATGAAGCGGGAACAGACCCTAGTCGTTTGCCAATAAAAAAGGAGCACCGCGGTGCCAGCCGTTGGGGAAATCTGTTGAAGCAGTGCCCTAAGGTCAGGCCCCATCGGGGTTAGAAGCAAAAATCCCCAGAGAAGATATCTTCTGCTGGGGATTTCTGTTTTTTGGCTTTCAGATCAAGGCGTTGGCGATCCGTATCAACAGATTAAGCCAACGCCTTGACCGCGGTGCTCCTTTTTTGTACCTGAAATTTATTGTTGCTGGTTCAGGGCTGGGTCGTGGAACACGCCCTTGCTGTCGGTGTTGAGCATGAAATCGGCGGCGGCGCGGCGGATTTCCGGGCTCAGGTAGTCCTGCTTGGGCATGGCTGGGTAGTCGTCGCGCTTCTTGGTCGGGTTGCTGATGTAGTCGACGATGCCTTGCGGGTTGTCCATGTACAGCGCCTGGATGGTTTCCACCGGTGGGCCGATCATGCGCATGTTGTAGGCGTGGCAACCGGCGCAAACGCCGTAGTAGACCATCTTGCCTTTCTCTTCAAGCTTGAACTCACGGGGTGCCACCGGCTCGGGCAGCAGGTAAGTGACGGTGTCGGCGGTGGTGGAGAAGCCACAGGTGCCGAAGCTTTTGGTGCCCAGGGTTGGGTACTGGCCAGGGTTGAGCAGGCAGCTGTCGCGGCTGGTGCCGACGCTGATGATGTCGACGGTACCGCTGGTCAGACTGGCGATTTTCAGCGCCTTGATTTCGTCGATGGGTTCGGCGCCGTTGTTGAACATTAGGTTGTTGAGGATCGAGACCTTGTCCGAGTGGGGGTCAGAGTCCGGGTCTTTGGTGATGTTGGCGAAGCTGTCATGGTCGGTGATGACGATGCCGACGTTCTTGTTGCCGCTGATGATGTTGTTCTCGATGGTCACCTCGTCGGCGGCCATGACGATGATGCCGGTGCCCGCCGGTACGCCGGAGACGATCGAGCCCGGTGCGCCGAAGTTGGGGTGGTTGTTGTCGGTGATGAAGTTGTTGCGAATGATCACGTCGAAGGTGGTTTTGATCGGCAGCCCTGGGGTAATGAACGCGAGGATGCCGCCGGTGTTGTTGTAGACCTTGTTGTTCTCGACGATGGAGTGCCGAGAGTTTTCGATCTCGATGCCGGCGACGTTGGCGAACACCTCGTTGTTATTGACGTGCACGTTGTCGCACATGCCGATGTAGATGGCCGCGTCTTCGATGCCGCTGAGCACGTTATTGCTGACCAGGCCGTTCTTGCCCAGTTGCGGGAAGATGCCGTAGACGCCGGTGTCGATCACCCGGTTGTTGCGGATCAGGAAGTTGTTGCCGGCCTGACCCATGATCGCATTGCCCTTGTAATGGGTGATGTGCAGGTTCTCGACGGTGATGTTGTTGCCCGAATAGAGCACTGCATCGTTGAGCTTTTGCCCGCCTTCCATGGTCGGCCACTGGCCGTCGACGATCACGCCGCTGAGCAGGATGTCGTCCTTGTCGATGTACACGGTCTCCTTGTAGGTGCCTGGATACACCTGGATCACGTCGCCTGGCTGGGCTTTTTGCACTGCGGCCTGGATGGATTCGCCGTCGCGCACCGCATGCACCTGGCCCTTGCCACTGGCGCCGACCGATTTGGCCAGGCTGCCGACGGCGGCGCTGGTCGCCCCGGATTTTTGTGCGTAGCGATCGGCACCTCCCACGATGGTGGCGCTGTTGTCGCTGCCAAGTTGACTACCGAGGTAGACGCCGGCGGCGAGCAGGCCGACGGCGGCGATGGCGCTGATGATCTTCTTGCCCATTATTATTCTCCTTGTGACACAAGACGTGCGGCGGTGTTGGTGGCGCCCTGCAGGGCGGCCGGCAGGCGCCCGCCGGGGGTTAAACCGGATGGCACCTGGGTGGGTATGGCGGGGGTGAAACTTTCATCGGTGAGGGTCTGCATGAAGTCCACCAGGCGATCTAGTTCCAGCTCGGCCAGCTTGGGTTCCCAGATGTGCCAGTGCAGGACCATGCGCGCTTGCTCCTCCTTCGGCAGGGCGTGGCCGCGGCCCTTGGTGTAGAACTCGCTGGCGTCGCGCAGGTTGCTGAACGCGCCGTTATGCATATAGGGCGCGGTCTGGGCGATGTTGCGCAGCGACGGCACTTTGAAACCGCCGCGCCAGGTGGGGTTGTGAAACACGCTTTCGGCACCGGCATCGAAGGGCTGGCCGGGTGCTTCCGGCACGCCGATCACGGCGATCTGCTGGTTGGTGAACAACGGCGGCGTGTGGCATTCGGCGCAGCGAGCGACGAACGAGCGAAACACGTTCATGCCTTCCAGTTCATTGGCATTCAGGGCCTCGGCATAGCCGTGGGCATAGTGGTCGTAGCGACTGTTCAGCGAGATCAGTGAGGTCTCGAAGGCGGCAATCGCGGTGTAGATCTGCGTCAGGTTGATTGGCTGTTCCGCGCGCTGGTCGAAGGCCTCGGCGAACAGGCGGCGGTAGGTGCTATTGGCGTCGATTGAGCTGAGCAGCTGCGCCGGGGTGTTGCCCATTTCATTGGCGGCGTACAGCGGCCCGGTCATTTGCTCTTCCAGCGACTTAGCCCGCGCATCCCAGAAGAAACTGGTCAAGAACGCCATGTTCCATAGGCTTGGCGCCCCACGGCTGGCACTGCGGCCGTGGATGCCGGTGCTCTTGGCCTGGCCGTCGGCAAACCCCAGTTTGGGGTGATGGCAGCTGGCGCAGGACAGGGTCTGATCGCCGGACAGCAGTGGATCGAAGAACAACTGGCGGCCGAGGTCGATCTGCTGTGGCGAGAAACCATCGCGGCGTGCCGGCAAGGCCGTCTTCAGGCCGCCTACGCCTTGGCTGTACAGCGAGTTGTACTGGTCATACAGGCTGTGCAGCTTGCACTGGTTGCCTGCGCTCAGCTCAAAGCCGGGCGGGCAGGTGCTAGCCAAACTCACGGTTGCGGGCGCTTGCGCCGCCTGGGCGCTGGTGACCAGCAGACCCGCCATGGCGAGCCCGATCAGGTAGTTGCCGGCCATCAGGGTTTATCCAGGCTGCTGATATAGGCCAGCACGTCGAGTAGCTCGGCATCGTTGACGCTGGCAGCCATCATTTTCATTTGCTTGCCGTAGCGGTCCGTCGGGGCGCTGCCACGCACGCCCTGACGGAAGTGCACGGCCTGGCGCTGCAGGTAGCTGTCGTGTTGCTGGCGCAGGCGTGGGGTGTTCATCGCTGGATTGCCCTCGGCCTTGCCGCCGTGACAGGCGCCGCATTTGGCTTGATACAAACGGCTGCCCTGTACGGCATTGCCGCTCAGGCTGGACGGGATGGTGGGCAGTGGCAGGCCAGCCAGGTAAGTAGCGACCGCCGTGACGGCCTGCTCATCCACCAGGGTAGCGGCCATGGCGCGCATGGGTGCGGCGATGCTGTCGGCCGGGTCGCTACCGCGGCGACCGGCCTTGAAGTGCTCAAG
>JAIERF010000004.1 GCA_019747075.1 Pseudomonadaceae bacterium | reverse complement strand
CGAAACACTCGCAGGGCGATCAGCGACAGATAACGGTCATCACCGATCTGACGCAGCTCGGCCGGCGCCAGCGGAGTTGGCAAACGCGTCTCCAGGGCCGCCACCGAGCCGAAACGATTCAGGCAGTATTCGTGCAGCCACTTATAGTCGCGCATGGTGGGTACTCGCCGGCAATCGCGCCGCGTCAGAGATTCATCAGATCAACAAAGCGCGGCGTGGCCGTGTCGTCGATACGCAGACTGGTGAAGTCGAACAGGTTGCGATCCGCCAGTTGCGACGGCACAACATTCTGCAGGGCGCGGAACATTATCTCAGTGCGTCCCGGCGATTTGCGCTCCCACTCGTGAAGCATCTCCTTGACCACCTGACGCTGCAGGTTCTCTTGGGAGCCGCAGAGGTTGCACGGGATGATCGGAAATTCCTTGAGCACCGAATAGGCCTCAATATCCGCCTCGCTGCAGTAAGCCAGAGGGCGAATCACCACATTGCGCCCGTCGTCGGAGAGCAGCTTGGGCGGCATCGCCTTCAAAGTGCCGCCGTAGAACATATTAAGGAAGAAGGTTTCGACGATATCGTCGCGGTGGTGCCCCAGGGCCATCTTGGTCGCGCCAATCTCGTCGGCGTAGGTGTACAGCGTGCCGCGGCGCAGGCGTGAACACAGCGAGCAGGTGGTCTTGCCTTCGGGGATCTTGTCCTTGACCACCGAATAGGTGTCTTTCTCGATGATGTGGTACTGCACACCAATGGACTCCAGGTACGCCGGCAACACATGCTCGGGAAAACCCGGCTGCTTCTGGTCCATGTTCACCGCAACGATCTCAAACTTGATCGGCGCCACCTTCTGCAAGTGCAGCAAGACATCGAGCATGGTGTAGCTGTCTTTGCCGCCAGACAGGCAGACCATGACCTTGTCGCCCTCCTCAATCATGTTGAAGTCGCTGACGGCTTCGCCGGCCAAGCGGCGCAGGCGTTTCTGCAGTTTGTTCTGATTGACCGAAAGGCTGCCCATGGTGCTTGGAATCCGCGAAAGTCTTGAAAGGGCGGCATTTTACCCACAAAGCCGGCCTCCCCCTAGCCCTGCGACAATTCAACTGGCTAGCGCCTGCATGCTAGGGTCTGTTCCCGTTACATCGCGAACCGCGTTGCTGCGAGAAAGGGTCCCCGGTTAGGCGCAGGACGCAGATAAAGGTCATTCCCTTATCAAGTCCTGCAACAACAGCGGGGGCCATTTCTCGCGCAACCCAAAGGGCCGGGCCGGTTTTTGTGCGAGGCCGCGTTACTCGTCGCTTATTTGGAATAACCAAATCACGCTCCTCGCGCCTTGCCTCGCGCAAAACCCGGCTCCGGCGCGGCCGCGAATGAAACGGGAACAGACCCTAGAGTTTAGCCATGACCGCCGACCTCAATCCTGACCTCGACCTTGCCGATCAACTGCTCGAGCTGCTGCAAGCCTGCCCTCAGGGCTGCAGCGAATATGAGCTGATCCAGCAACTCAAAGCGCGTCACTCGACGCACATTCCCCACCTGCCACTGACCGACCGGCTGGTGCTGTTTCGTACCCACTTCTTGCTGTTCAACGCTCTCTACCGCCTGCGCGATCAACTCTGGGCCGAGCAGCGCGGCCATCTGCAGATAAGCGCCCTGTGCACCTGCCTTCTGCCTTATCAAGCCGGCTGTGCCGCCCTCAGCGAACACGACCCACTGCGCGACTACTACCTTGATCTGCAACAACTGCGCGACACCAGCGCCGACGATGTCGATCAACTGATGGCCAGCTTCTGGACCCGCCTGCAGGGTGGCGACGAGAAGCGCGCTGCCCTGGAACTGTTCGAGCTGCATGAGGAAAGTCGGCTGGACCTTGGCACCATCAAATATCGCTACCGCCAACTCGTGAGCCTGCACCATCCCGACCGGGGCGGCAGCACCAGCCGCTTGCAGTCAATCAACCAGGCCATGGAAATACTGCAACGCTATTACGAGTAAATTTCAGAGGCCAATTTGCTCTAAAGCACCGCCCCACGAGGGCGAAAACCCGCACCTATACTGCGACATACGGTCGCATAGATTCGGCCTGACACCTGGTGACGCTGCTCACGCGCACCAGGCGTTCGTCCGGGGCGATCGCCATAAGAAAAGAGGAGGTGTCGACATGATCCACCACGTTTGGGGGCTCTTCACCCATCCCGATGAGGAATGGCAAGAAATCCGTGGCGAGGAAGAAAGCATCAGCCACATGTATCTCACCCACGTACTGCTGCTGGCAGCCATTCCGGCAGTTTGTGCTTATCTCGGCACCACCAAGGTCGGCTGGAGCATTGGCAATGGCGCCCCGGTGATGCTCACCGAAGCCAGCGCCCTGCAACTCAGCATCATGTCCTACCTGGCCATGCTCGCTGGCGTTGCCGTGATGGCAGCCGTCGTACACTGGATGGCACGCACCTACGACGCGGCACCGAGCATGGCGCAGAGCGTGGTATTTGCCGCCTACACCGCTACACCGCTGTTCGTCGGCGGGCTGGCGGCGCTGTACCCGAACATGTGGTTGGCCATGTTCGTTGGCATCGCAGCCATCTGCTACACGGTTTACCTGCTGTATGTGGGCATCCCAACCTTTATGAATATTCCAACGGAGGAAGGCTTCCTGTTTTCCAGCTCGGTCCTGGCAGTTGGCCTGGTGGTGCTGGTATCGATGATCGCCCTGTCGGTGATCTTCTGGGGTTTTGGGGTCGGCCCGGTGTACACCAGCTGACAGACAGCTATCAGGTAACTGACTCAACCCGAAGCCGCCGAACAGGCGGCTTCGTCGTTTTCTGGCTGTAGAGGACAGCAGGCTTGGGCATAATTGCCGTAATCCTGGAGCCCTGAATGCCTGACCTGCTCAACCAACGTATCGAAACCTGCTATCAGCAGGCCGAAGCCTTCTTCAAGCGCTCTTTCAAACGCCCTGAAGTCAGCCTCAAACTGCGTGGCCAGAAGGCCGGCGTGGCCCATCTGCACGAGAACCTACTGCGCTTCAACCCACAGCTGTACCGGGAAAACCACGCGCATTTTCTTGAGCAGACGGTGGCCCATGAAGTGGCCCACTTGATTGCCCACCAGATGTTCGGCTCTGGGATCCAACCCCACGGTGAGGAATGGCAACTGATCATGCGTGGCGTCTACGAGCTACCGCCCCATCGCTGCCACACCTATACGGTGCAACGGCGTGCGGCGCTGCACTACATCTATCGTTGCAAGTGTCCTGAGCAGGATTTCGCCTTCAGCGCCCAGCGCCACACGTTAGTAGGCAAAGGCCGGCGCTACCTGTGCCGACGCTGCCGAGCGACGCTGGTGTTCAGCGGCCAACAGCGCCGCGAGTAGTTAGCCGATGACCTTGGCGGCTTTGAGCGCCTCAATCTGCTCGTTGGAATAACCCAGCCCCTGCAGCACCTCAACACTGTGAGCTCCAACCGGTGCGCCGACATGCCGCGGCGCCGGCAAACCTGCAGAGAACTTGATCGGACAAGCAATCTGCCGTTGCGGCGTTTTGCCTTCGCGCGGCACGTCCACCACCAACTCACGGGCCTGAATCTGCGGATGCTCGACCGCTTCGGACAGCGGCAGCAATGGCTCGACACAGGCATCCAGGGCGGCAAACACCTCGCGCCACTCGGCAAAATCGCGCAGCTCGAACTCAAGCTGAATTTCCCGCTTCAGCGCTTGCTGCACCTCCGGCTGCTGATTCAAACCGCGAGCCGCCAGTTCCGGGCGGCCAATAGCTGCGCACAGCTGCTGCATAAATTGCGGTTCCAGGCTGCCCACCGAAAACCAGCGACCGTCGCGAGTGCGGTAATAGTCGTAAAAACTGCCGCCGTTCAGCGCCTGGTTTTCCATCTCAGGCTCCACCCCGCAGGCCAGGTAGCCGGCGCCGGCCATGGCGTGCAGACTAAAGGCGCAGTCGGTCATGCTGATATCCACCTGCTGCCCCTCCCCCGTCACTTGCCGCTGGATCACCGCAGCGAGCAAGCCCATCACCCCATGCAGAGAACCGCCGGCAATGTCAGCCGCCTGAATCCCCAGCGGCAGCGGCCCGGTATCACGGCGTCCGGTGTAACTGGCAAGGCCGGCGACAGCCAGGTAATTGAGGTCATGTCCGGCGCGGTCCTTGTACGGCCCGGTCTGGCCATAACCGGTGATCGACACGTAGATCAGCTTGGGGTTGATCGCCTTGAGCGCCGCGTAGCCGACACCCAGTTTGTCCATCACTCCTGGACGAAACTGCTCCAGCACGATGTCGTAATCGAGCACCAAGCGCTTGACCAGCTCGACCGCCTCGGGCTTTTTCAGGTCCAGGGCCATGCAGCGCTTGTTGCGATTGAGGTAGGCGTGACTGGCCGACACCCCGTCCGCATGGGGTGGCAGCACCCGCACCAAGTCCATGCGCGTCGGCGACTCGATGCGCAGCACGTCCGCGCCCATATCCGCCAGCAACAGCGAGGCAAACGGCCCCGGCAGCAAGGTGGAGAAATCCAACACTTTCAACGACGACAACGGGCCCGACATGGTGACTCCTAAGAATATTTGAGCTGGCCTGGAGCATCTCCGGGCGATTTTCCCGGATGACATCCGGGAGCAACGTTAAATCATTCCCAGACCAGCGGCTGGCGCGCTGGCAGTGCGGCGACCAACTCGGCATAGCGGGCCTCCAGCACATTACGGCGGATCTTCATGGTGGGGGTCATGCAGCCGTTGTCCACCGTCCACGGCTCGCGCGCCAGGACGAAATGGCTGATGCGCTCATGGGGTTGCAACTGGGTATTAAGGTGGGCCAGGGTGGCCTGCAACTCGGTGCCGACCTGTTCGGCAGGCAACAGCCGCGCCGCCGGTGACAGCTCAATCAGCGCCAGCGGTTGATCCAGGTTGCTGCCCATCAGGCAGACCTGCTCCACATGGCTGTTCTTGGCGATCTCACCCTCAATCGGCGCCGGCGCCACGTACTTGCCCTTGCTGGTCTTGAAGATGTCCTTCACCCGGCCGGTGATGTGCAGGTAACCGTCGCTATCCAGCGCCCCTTTGTCACCGGTGTGCAGCCAGCCGTCCTTCAAGGCCTCGGCGGTTTTCTCCGGGTCCAGGTAATAGCCCAGCATCAGCGTCGGGCTGCGAAACAGAATTTCGCCATCCTCGGCGATGCGCACCTCAAGCCCAGGCATCGCCCGGCCAACGGTGCCAAAGCGCACCTGCCCTGGCCGGTTGAAGCAGCCATAGGCAACGTTTTCGCTCATCCCATAGCCTTCGCAGAGGGTCAGGCCGATGGCCTGATACCAGTCGAGCAGCCCGCGGGAAATCGCCGCCGCACCGGAGATCATCACGCGTGCCTGATCCAGCCCCAGGCCGCGGCGGATCTTGCGTGCCAGCAACCCGCCCAGCAACGGAATGCGCAACAGCCGCGTCAGTTTGGCTTGGGGCAGCTTCTCCAGCACGCCTTGCTGAAAGCGCGTCCACAGCCGCGGCACGGCGAAAAACACCGTGGGGCGGACGTGACGCAAATCGCTGGCAAAGCTCTCCAGCGACTCGACAAAAGCCACCGGCGCGCCACAGTACAAGCTGTTGAACTCGACCATAAACCGCTCGGCCACATGGGACAGCGGCAGAAAGGAAAAGAACCGATCCTGCGGACTCATGCACAGTTCCGCGCAGGCATTGGCCGAGGTATAGGCCATCGCCTGTACCGACAGCATCACGCCCTTGGGGTTGCCGGTGGTGCCGGAGGTGTACACCAGGGTCAGCACCTGCTCAGGCTGCTGCTCCGCCAGGGTTTGCAAGGGTGCATGGCGGGCCAACAGGCTGTGCCATTCATGGGCGCAGGCCAGGGTCGGATATGGCAGAGCAATGCGCGTCAGTTGCGGGCCGATCCCCGCCTCCAGCTTGTCGGCATCATCCAGCTTGCCCAGCAGGATCACCTTGCACTGCGCATGTTCCAGCACATAGGCAATGCTCTCGGCCGACTGCAGTGGGTACAGCGGCACGCTGACCAGGCCGGCCATCATGATTGCCAGGTCGGTGATAAACCACTCGGCGCAGTTCTTCGACAGCAGCGCCACCCGATCGCCCGGCGCGCAGCCCAGCGCCAGCAAGGCACTGGCCAGGCGCCGGGCCTGATCGTCGACCTGACGCCAGGTCAGGTCGTGCCACTGACCGTTAATCGGCTGGCGCAGCCAGACCGCATCGGGCTGCAAGGTCAGCCAGTGGTTGAAGCGTTGCAAAGGCAGTTGTGCAGTCATGGCGCCTCTCTTCTTATTATTGGCAGTGCGCATTGGCCAGCTCAGGCAGGCCGGTCAGAGCTTCATGCCACGGCTGATGATCTCTTTCATGATCTCCGAGGTGCCGGCGAAGATGCGCTGGATACGCGCGTTCGCGTACATCTTGCAGATCGGGTACTCCCACATATAGCCCCAGCCGCCGTGCAATTGCACGCCTTCATCGACGACTTTGCCGAGCAGCTCGGTGGTAAACAGCTTGGCCTCGGCGGCCACTTCCGGGCTGAGCTTCTTCTGGTTGTGATCCATCACGCAGCGGTCGACAAACACCTGGGCCACGTCTATCTGAGTGCGCATCTCGGCCAGCTTGAAGCGGGTGTTCTGGAAGTGGGAAATCGGCCGATCAAACGCCTTGCGTTCCTTCACATAGTCGATGGTCACCTGCAACGCCGC
>JAIERF010000127.1 GCA_019747075.1 Pseudomonadaceae bacterium | reverse complement strand
TCGACAGCGCCCTGTTCCAGGCCAAAGCCGATGGCCGCAACCGCCTGGTGCTGGCCCGCTAAAGCGAGCAGAAACAAGAGTTCTCGCGCCTGGTCACACCGCCACAGGCCTCTAATCCTGAGCCAAAAAACCGACAGCGTCGGCTAGCTGTCGAGTAACCGTGTTGATGGATTACCCGAGAGCCAGAACTCATAAGCACTAAAAGCAAAAATCCCCAGAGAAGATATTTTCTACTGGGGATTTTTTGTTTTTTAGCTTTTAGACCAATGCGTTGTAGCGCCAGGGCGTTAGCCCTGGACGGGTTCGTTCTTCTCCTCCTGCGCCAGTCGCCCGGCCGCCTGCTCGGCAGCTACTGCCAGGGGAGCGGCAGGTGTTGAGGGCTGGTAGCGGGTTTGCTCATTCATCTGGAAGATCTGGCTGGCCGACTGCAGATCCACCTCATTGATCCCGGCAATGGTTTGCCGACTGGCGAAGAAGCCATCCAGCTCGTTCAGCACCTCAGCCAGGGTGTCATCGGCTTTGTGCAGCGACAGGATGTAGCGCTCTTGCTCCAGATTCATGTTGCCGGAGACGGCAAAGGTGCTGGTCAGCAGATTGCTGAGCAGAAACCAGGGAGTGATATTGGAACGCACCACCACGTTCTCCGAGCGCGTGCTGTCGTAGATGCTATTGCCGGTGGAGAGGCGCGACTCGGTGTAAGTCCCCTCGATACTCAATTCCAGCAACAGGGAGCGGAACTGCATTTCCGCCCAGAAAGCATTACCGATAGTGCTGATCACGCTGCCAAAGATCAGCAGCAAGGATGGCATGATCAGTACAGTCAATACTTCCGGTTGCTGGGGAACGCGCGCCAGATCATCCGCCAGGCTGGCCAGCCACAAGGCCCCGCCAGCCAGCAGCAGCTGACCGAGCACAGTAGTCATGATGCGTACCCATTTGAACCCTCCTGAGTGGGCAATTTCACTGACTACCGGCTGGGTTTCCACCAAGGTGCGTCCGGTGAACGCGCCCTTTTCACTGCCACCCTCTTGCTGCAGCGAGGGGTCGAAGTTCTGGTAAATCCGGTTGGGGATTTCCTGAAAGCGCCGATTGGCCAGGATGTGCGAGTCGAGATGGATAAACAGCTCGCGCGGCATCAGGTTCTTCTGCCAATTGTTGCGATGCTCCGACACTTCCGTCTGCGGGCTGGCCAGGCGCATGCGCTGCATCACCAGATACAGACCCAATGCCGAGGTCAGTGCCGCGAGAAATAGCAAGGTGAGCAAGTACGGCAGGGTATTGATCGGCAACCGCGGGATGGCCTGCACATGCCGATGAACGTAGGCCAGCAGCACCGGCAGTAAAATCGCCAGGGCCAGCAGCAGGCCAATGCGCAACAGGCTGATGTCCATGCCGCCACGGCTGAAGTGGCGGAAGGGATTGCGCATGTTCAGCCACAACTTCAACAGGTAGAGGGTCAGAATCACCCCCAGCCAGGCCATCACCGGCGTATTGTCCAGACGAGCCAGTCCTGTGGCGCTGGCAAACCAAGCCAGGGCAAAGGCCAATAGCATAAAAACCGACACGCTCAGGCTGAACAGCAGATTTTCCGTCAGGGCACGATACACCGGAGGCATAAACAACAGCCGTGGCATGAGGCTGTGCACCAGCCGGGAAAACAGGCTTTGTGGCTCCTTGAAGGTGGTGTTCTTGCGTCCCATCAACATGTCATGCAGCTCATCGCTGCGGTAGGCATGACGCTCCTTGCTGGTACTGTCGACATGGTTGCGCGCCAAGCTGGCCGGTACGCTGCGGCCGACATAGAAACGAAACAGCTTGAACAACCCCTGCCCCAACGCAACCAGGCCCCAGACCAGCAGCAACAAGCCCAGCCCGGCTGAAATCCAGCCTTCCAGCTCGCGCCCACGGTTAACCAAGCCGGCTACTTGCAGCAGGCTGTACAGCCCGGTCAAGCCCAACAGTGCCCCCCGCAGGGCAATCAGCGCGCCTTCGAAACGAAACGGATTAGCAATCCCCAGAGACTGGGAACCATAGTCATAAGACATCGGGCCTTCCTCAAACGAAAAACGATTGGCTGCAACCCACACGCCAGCCCCACAAGTGTGGGGCCAGCATGCCGGTTAGAACCGCTAGAGCGCTTCGACCCGCTGATTGAGGCGCTGCACCAGGCGCGAGGCGCGCTCTGGCTTTTGCAGCGCCACTTCCAGATCGCCAAGGCGCACACGCTCCTCGGGCTCACTGATCATCCGAAAACCATCGCTCTGACCATTCAACACTGCCAATACATCGGCACAAGCCTGCTCACCATCGTCCATGGCCCGCGACAATTTCTCATTGCAGTCCTTCTCCTGCTTGCGCAGGTCGCGCTCTAGGGCCGCCTGGCGTTGCTCATCGGCCGCACCCTTGGTTGGATCAAGCACATAGTCATAGCGTTGCTTGAGCAGGTTGCGACGCTTGAAATAGCCCAGATCCTGGAGCATGAAGCTGCTGTCCCCCAACTCAATGGCACGCAAACGCCGTTCGGCTTCGGCGCGATCATCGAGCAGGCCAGCCTGGTTACCCAGCAAGCGCAGCAAGTCGCGCGAACCCATGCCGGCAAAGCCCATGGCCTGAGCCGTGGCGCCCTCCAGCAGGCTGTCCAGGTTGCGCACATTGGCCACCTGGGCGCTGCCCTCGACAGCGAACAACTCTGGCAGGCGCATGCTGAAACTCATACCGGCTTCGGATGCCTCGTCGTCATAACGGGCCTTAATGCTCAGGTCCAGGGGCTCCAGCTTGTCGCGACCACTTTCGGCCAGCAACTCGGCAAACAGCAGTTTCACCACCGCCGAGGGCCGCTCGTCAGATGCAGGAAAGGTCACTCCTTCCAGCTCAAGGGCCATGCTTTTCAAACCAGGCTCGTTGGTAAAATCTGCAATCCGCAGTTTTTCCACGTTGACCTCCAGCCCCTTCAACGGTGCTTTCTCGACCACCACAGAAACCCCGCTGACGGTGACCGTTGCCCCGAAAGGACTGGCGCTGACCGACTGCCACTGGACCATGCCGTCCAGCTCGTTGTCGTACAGCCAGTCTTCAATCTGTTTCTCAGCCTGGTTGCTGCTGTACAGGCTCAAGCCCACATAACCGGCCAGCAACAAGCCGCCAACGGCGCCCGGAATAATGAATTTAAGGTGTTTCATGGCCATCACTCCTGAGCCTGTTGGTTGTCATCGGGCCATGCTGCCCGTACCTGATTCTTGGCATCCTCAGGTGTCCACTGCGCGTCATTGAGGCGCTGACGGGTCAACTTCAACGGATCACGGAAATCGCTACAGCCATCCTCCTCACACGCCAACAATGAGGTGGCGGCAATCTGCGTCAGTGGCAGATTCTGCTGGTCACGTTTGCTCATATCCAGGCTGACCTGCCCGGCGATCACATACCACCCTGTATCAGGGTCCTTTTCCGCCTGCTCCGCCGTCAGCACTGCCTCATAGGGATAGTCGAGGGTCCAGCCGTTATCATCGCGGCCGCTGATATGCACGACCTGGCGAATATCGGCGCTCTGACCACGCACCAACGCGCGGTAGCCTCGGTCGGAGCTGACATCGTCAACCAGGCTGGCCAGCAATTGCTGTGGGTTGCGGCTCTGTTCCTGCATGGCCTGATAGACCCGCAGTTGCTCCTTGGCCTGATAGCCCAGTTGCTCACGCTGACGCTGCGCCTCACGGGCCTTTTGTTCTGCTTCCTGGCGGGCGATCTGGGCTTGCTTGCGCTCGAAGTTGAACAAGTGGTTCTCGGCATTGTTGGGGCTGAAATCCCACAACTTGTTGCGGTAACTGCGCTGCAACTGCACCTCATACAACCAGCTGTCACGCTCGCCCTTGAGTCCCTTGACCAGGTCGCGCATGGCATACATCTGCACATAGTCCTCGCGCGGGCGCAGCTTCTCCAGCTTGGCCATCGGCGCAAACAGGGTTGTACGAATGCTCTCGATCTGGCGGAACAATTCCACATTCTCGGTCAAGGCCACGACCAGCAAGCTGTTCATATTCCAAGTGCCGGAGTAAGAGCTGTGGCTGGCGCGCAGCAGATAATGCACACGGCTGACGGGGTCGCTGCTAAGCAACATAAACAGGTTGCCATCATCATCGAAGGCCACGATCGGTAGCTCGGCAATCCCGTCGGCAATCGCAAAACCTTTGTGGAAGAAGCCTTTGAAGCGCTTCAGCTCAACCCCGTCAGAGCGCTGCAGGAGCAGCTCGCCGGTGCCGCTGGCAAAGCCATCGGCGCCACAGCTAATACCCGTCGACTGAGCGGAAAGCGCCGCCCCGGTATCTTCGGGTTTATAACTTGTGCGGAACTTGCAGCCGTTCTGATCCTGCAGCACGGTGAGGAACGTGGCCGCCGCCAGCACCTCGCTCTCCACTGGAATCTTCCAGCCGGCGACGGCAAAGTCATCGTCAACCACCGGCGCGGCGGCCTGCACGGGCGCCACCTCGTCACTCACCACCGCAGGCGCCACAACAACCGCCGGGGCTGGAGCTGGAGCAGGCGCCACCGCTACTGGCGCAGCGGGAGGCGGGGTTGGCGTCACAGGTTCAATCGCCGGAGCCACAGCCGCAGGCGCCGCAACGGCCGACGCAGTCTCGCTGACCGCAGCGGGTACAGCCGCAACCGGGGCGGCGCTTTGCGCAATCTGCGCGACCCAGCCAGCCGCCTTGCTGGCGCTGCCCTGGGCCTGCAACTGGCCGTTCTGGTTCAGGCTTTTCCAGCTCAACTCGCTGGCGGCGGGGCATTGCGCGCCGAACAAACCACCGAGCTTGGGCAGCAAGCGTTCCACGCTGGCTATATTGGCTTCACCGGTAAAGGCAAAGCGCAAATTCAACGTCGCACTACACCAGGGCTGCGCCTCGGAGTGATCGACAAATACCTCGACATTTTCTGCCTTGGAGTAGGCCAGCCGATGACTTTGGTCTGCGCCATGGGCTGAAACACTCAGCGCCAGCAGGCTGAGCAACATTACTTTGTGCATGACTACCGCCCCTGTCAGATAAGTTCCCAAGCGCCATCGGCGGCCTGGCAAGCCTGGATCGCCTGCTGCTCGCTGCTGCCTTTAGTAGTGACGTTGTAATTGACGGTACGGCAGGTGGTTTGCGCGGCAACCTTCTCCTCAACCACATTCATGCTGTCGAGGTCGAAGCCTTGTTCTTTGGCGGCGACCACATCAAGGGCATCCAGATCGGTAGCCTCTGCTGCCGCCTGAGCGACGGGGGCCGCGGTTTTGTTGCTGGCCGCGACTGCCTGTGCCGGCGCCTTGCGCTCAGTGGCCAACTCAACCAGTGGGGCGTAGACATAGCCGACGCTGACGCCGCGACGACCGACCATGATCCAGTCGTTGTCGGTACGGCCAATGGCGGTAAAGGTGCTGCCCGCCGCTAGACCGCCGACTTTTTCGGCACCCTGATCGGGAGCGTTGCGCACGTTGGCCGATTTGATGGCGCGGTAGGGACTGTTCAGCAGTTTCATGTTGGGCACGGCTTGCACCTGTGCCGTGCGCTTGACCGCCACCTGACGTGACTCGGTTTTGGTGCTCACGGGGGTGATCTGCGCAGTCGCACCGCTGTGGGCCGACGTCCAGTTGGTGACCTGACCATCCTTGCCCGACTCCAGCACTTGCTGGGTCTGCGCCGCCAAGGCCTGGCGATCACGATCATCGAGTTTGGCACCAATGGTTTTGCCGAGCATGCCGCCGGCCAGGGCACCAACCAGCATGGCGGCGGTACGGCCACTGCCGCTGCCGACCTGACTACCAATCAGAATGCCGGCTGCGGCGCCGGCGACTGCCCCAATATTTTCCTGATTCAGCCACTCGTTTTGCGACATGTTGGCGCAACCTGCGGCACTGGCAATGCAGGCGCCCAGGACTAAGTGACCGGTTTTCTTAAATAGGTTCATCTGTCGCTCCATCTGATTCTGATTGGCAGTCGAACGAATCGAATGGCACTCAGAGCAGAGAGCGTTGAGCTAGAGGCTTAGCTGACAACAATCACTCGATCCATGAGCGTTAAACGATCCATTAGCGAGACGATTTAATCCGAAAGGTAATGTCAAATCAATGGCACACGTCTATTTGACGCCCTGAGACCTGCCCTCCCAACCTCGAATCTCCAGCACTATGCGCCGTCACGGCGCGATATTGAACTCCAGCCGTGCCGTTTGCCCGGACTCATCCAGCACGCTGAGCTGCTGCCGACCCAGCTGATTGAACGCCTGGTTGAAGCTGGCCTCGGGGGCGGTGTCGGTCAGCGGCTGACCATTGAGAAACCACCAGCGTCTGCCACTGCCACCCAACGCCGACAGTTTGACTTGCAGCGCCTCGCGGCTGGCGGCAGGGCGGCGCAGGTTGTCGCCTTCGCGCACGCCGACAATCGACAGCGGCGCCACCGCGGCCGGCAAGGCCGGCGGACACGCCGCATCACTGGCCGGCAGCCGCGCACTGCGTCGCTCCCGCCTTGGCAGCCAAGGCTCCAGCGGCGCCGGCCAGAGGGTCACACTGCGCGCCTGGGCGCCGGCACAGGCGGCACCCACCTGCAGGCCCTGGGCGTTGA
>JAIERF010000272.1 GCA_019747075.1 Pseudomonadaceae bacterium | reverse complement strand
GCCACCCCGGTGATTTCCACCTCGCTGTATTTCGTGGTGTTCGGCTCGGCCATCGGCGCCAGCATGACCGAGGTGCATGGCATCAGTTACGGCGCCTTTATTGTGCCAGGCCTGATCATGCTGGCGATGCTAACCGAGAGTATTTCCAACGCGGCCTTTGGCATCTATATGCCCCGTTATTCGGGGACGATTTATGAAGTGCTGTCGGCACCGATTTCGCCCTTCGAGATCGTCGTCGGCTATGTCGGCGCGGCGGCCACCAAGTCGATGATTCTCGGCCTGGTCATCCTCCTCACCGCCCGCCTGTTCGTCAGCTTCGAGATTGCCCACCCGCTGTGGATGGTGCTGCTGATGGCCCTGACCGCCGTGACCTTCAGCCTGTTCGGTTTCATCGTCGGCATCTGGGCCGATGGCTGGGAAAAACTCCAGGTGGTACCGGCGCTGATCGTCACGCCGCTGGCGTTCCTCGGTGGCAGCTTCTACTCCATCAGTATGCTGCCGCCTGTGTGGCAGACCATCACCCTGTTTAACCCGGTGGTGTACCTGATCAGCGCCTTCCGCTGGAGCTTCTACGGCGTGGCCGACGTCAATGTGGCCTGGAGCCTGGGCATGACCCTGGGCTTTCTCGCCCTGTGCCTGGTGATTGTCAGCTGGATGTTTCGCAGCGGTTATCGGTTGAAGAATTAGCCTGCGCTACAAACAAAAACGCCCCGGCAGATGCCGGGGCGTTTTGCATTGCGCAGTCGCTTAGCTGCGGATCAGGTGGTCGAAAGCACTCAGAGAGGCTTTGGCGCCTTCGCCTACGGCGATGACGATCTGCTTGTAGGGCACAGTGGTCACGTCGCCGGCAGCAAAGATGCCGGGGATGTTGGTGCCGCCCTTGGCGTCGACGATGATCTCGCCACGCGGGGTCAACTCCACCACGCCTTTCAACCAGTCACTGTTGGGCAGCAGGCCGATCTGCACGAAGATGCCTTCCAGCTCGACGGTGTGCAGCTCATCACTGTTGCGGTCCTTGTAGACCAGAGCGCTGACCTTCTGGCCATCACCCAGCACTTCAGTGGTCAAGGCGCTCTTGATGATGGTCACATTGCCCAGGCTGTTGAGCTTGTTCTGCAATACCGCATCGGCACGCAATTGGCTGTCGAACTCGATCAAGGTGACATGGGCGACGATGCCGGCCAGGTCGATGGCCGCTTCCACGCCGGAGTTACCGCCGCCGATCACCGCCACTCGCTTGCCCTTGAACAGCGGGCCGTCACAGTGCGGGCAGTAAGCCACGCCCTTGCCACGGTATTCCTGTTCACCTGGCACGTTCATCTCCCTCCAGCGCGCACCGGTGGAGAGAATCACGGTCTTGGCTTTCAGCGTCGCACCACTTTCAAACGTCACTTCATGCAAGCCGCCGGCATAGCTGGCCGGAACCAGGGCCGTGGCACGCTGCAGGTTCATGATATCGACGTCGTATTGCTTGACGTGCTCTTCCAGGGCGCGGGCCAGCTTCGGCCCTTCGGTTTCCTGCACCGAGATAAAGTTCTCGATGGCCATGGTGTCGAGCACTTGACCGCCAAAACGCTCAGCAGCAACACCGGTACGGATGCCTTTACGGGCGGCGTAGATGGCCGCTGAGGCGCCAGCTGGGCCGCCACCGATGACCAGCACGTCGAAGGCGTCCTTGGCGCTGAGTTTCTCGGCGTCACGGGCGCTGGCGCCGGTGTCGATCTTGGCGAGAATTTGCTCAACTTCCATCCGGCCCTGGCCAAACAGTTCGCCATTCAGGTAGATGCTCGGCACCGACATGATCTGCCGCGACTCGACTTCGGCCTGGAACAGCGCGCCGTCGATGGCCACGTGGCGAATATTGGGGTTGAGCACGGCCATCAAGTTCAGCGCCTGGACCACGTCCGGGCAGTTCTGGCAGGACAGCGAGAAATAGGTCTCGAAGTTGAATTCGCCTTCGAGGTTTTGAATCTGGGTGATCACATCCTGGGCCAGCTTGGACGGATGGCCGCCCACTTGCAGCAAGGCCAGTACCAGGGAGGTGAACTCATGGCCCATCGGCAGACCGGCGAAACGCAGGCTGATATCACCGTTCGGGCGATTGAGGGCAAACGACGGCTTGCGGCTGTCGTTGCCATCAGTGCGCAGAGCAATTTTGTCGCTCAGGCTGACGATGTCATTGAGCAGACCGAGCAGCTCTTCGGATTTCGCGCTGTCATCGAGGGAAGCGACGATCTCGAACGGCAGAACAACCTTTTCAAGGTAAGCCTGCAACTGGGTTTTAAGAGTGGCGTCCAACATGACTGCGATTCCTATGACAAATTTTGGATAAACAAACGCCCGGACGGATCGCGCCCGGGCGTTCGGGCGCCTGGGACTGGATTACAGTCCCTAGCGCAATAACAGCGGTAAAACGGAGTGGGAAACGTAGCGAGCGTTGCGGAGGCAAGGCGAAATCAGGCGAGGGCGCGGAGTTTACGAGCTGTAAATGAGCAGCCCGAGCCTGATTTCAACGCCGCATCAGCGACGCGCAGTAGTTTCCCGACCGTTTTTAGATCTTGCCAACCAGGTCCAGAGAAGGAGCCAGGGTCTTCTCGCCTTCTTTCCACTTGGCCGGGCACACTTCACCTGGGTGAGCGGCGGTGTACTGGGCAGCTTTCAGCTTGCGCAGGGTTTCCGACACGTCACGAGCGATTTCGTTGGAGTGGATTTCTACGGTTTTGATCATGCCTTCCGGGTTGATCAGGAAGGTGCCACGCAGGGCCAGACCTTCTTCCGGGATGTGCACACCAAAGGCATTGGTCAGGGCGTGGGTCGGGTCACCGATCAGCGGGAACTTGGCTTTGCCCACGGCAGGCGAGGTTTCGTGCCAGACCTTGTGCGAGAAGTGGGTGTCGGTGGTAACGATGTAGACCTCGGTACCGGCCTTCTGGAACTCGGCGTAGTTGTTGGCCGCGTCTTCGATTTCAGTTGGGCAGTTGAAGGTGAAGGCAGCCGGCATGAAGATCAGTACCGACCACTGGCCTTTCAGGCTCTGCTCGGTGACTTCGATGAACTTGCCGTTGTGGAAAGCGTTGGCTTTGAACGGCTGAACTTGAGTGTTGATCAACGACATTGAGTGGTTCCTCATTGGGGTTAGTAACTTGACGGGGAGAATCATAGGCCGGCTTGATGACAATGGCTCATTGATTGAACCGATGGGCATGATTGGCTAAGCCAATCATGCCCATCGCTCTGATACAGTTTTTAAAGCAGGCTGGCGTCGACACTCAATACCAGTTTGCCACTCACCTGATTGCTCGCCAGCGCGGCAAAGGCGGCTTCCGCATCAGCGGCAGCAAAGGTCTGTGCCAGTTGCGGCTTGAGCTGACCGGAAGCAAACAGCGGCCATACGTGCTGGGCAAGGTCGTGCATCAGCTCGGCCTTGAACAGCTCATCACGATTGCGCAGGGTCGAGCCCAACAACTGGATACGCTTGCCCAACAGCAAGGCAAAGTCCAACTGCGCTTCACGCCCGCCCATCAGGCCGATATTGATCCAGCGGCCATCCAGGGCCAACAGCTGCAAATTAAGTGCTGCGTAACTGGCCCCGACCGGATCAAGGATCACGTCGAACGGGGCAAAGTCGCGCAAGGCCTGCAAATCATCCTTGCGCACCACACCGCCCTGGGCGCCCAGTGCCTCGCAGTACGCCAGGCGTTCTGCCGAGCCGACACTGACCCAGCACGGGTTGCCAAACGCCTTACACAATTGAATGGCCGCCGAGCCGACACCGCTGGCGCCGGCATGCAGCAAGACCTTCTCGCCGGGACGCAGCGCGGCCAGTTGATACAGGTTGAGCCAGGCCGTGGCGTAAACCTCAGGCAAGGCCGCCGCCTCGGCCAGCGACACCCCCTCGGGCACCGGCAAGGCGTGACGGCCATCGACCACCACTTCTTCAGCCATGCCGCCACCTGCCAGCAGAGCGCAAACGCGGTCCCCGACCTGCCAGTTACTGCCGGCACCGACCTCGATCACCACCCCGGAACACTCCAGCCCCAGAATGTCGCTGGCCCCGGCAGGCGGCGGATACAAACCCGCACGCTGCAACAGGTCGGCACGGTTAAGCCCGGCGGCCGCCACCCGGATGCGAATCTGCCCGACATCACAGCTCAATGACGGACGCTGCACCCACTCCACACTCCCTTCGACGCCTTGCAATGCCTTCACGCTGCCTCCATAGTGAGTTTTGACTGAGCCCAGCATGGAATTGCCGGGTTTTTTGCATTTGCAGCCGGGGTAACGGAACCGGCGCCCCAAAATATGGCCCAATATGCGTTATCAGCAGCCTTCGCGTCGAATCAGCATGAAGCATTTCTTCCCCGCCACTACGCTTGCCCTGTTGCTCGGCTTTGCCCCGTCGCTGTTTGCCGCCAGTGCCGCGTCCAACAGCTGGAGCGCCTTGCAACCCGAGCGCGAGCAAGTGATTGCCAGCCTTAATGTAGTGGAGCTGCTCAAGCGCCATCACTACAACAAGCCACCGCTCAACGACGAGCGCTCGCTGAAGATCTACGACAGTTACCTGAAGCTGCTCGACCCGTCGCGCAGCTATTTCACGGCCGCTGACATTGCCGAGTTTGACCAATGGCGCACCCAGTTCGATGACCTGCTGAAAAGTGGCGATCTCGACCCTGGCTTTATCATCTACAAACGCCACCTCGACCGCCTCAAGCAGCGCCTGGACTTTGTTCTGGCGCAACTGGATGACGGCGTCGACAAGCTCGACTTCAGCATCGACGAAAGCCTGCAAACCGACCGCGAGAAAGCCCCCTGGGCGAAGAACAGCGCCGAACTCGACGACCTCTGGCGCAAGCGCCTGAAGGACGAAGCCCTGCGCCTGAAGATTGCCGGCAAAGAACCCAAGGCCATTCAGGAGCTGCTGCTCAAGCGCTACAAAAATCAGATTTCGCGCCTCGAACAAACCCGCGGCGAAGACATCTTCCAGGCCTATATCAACGCCTTCGCCCAAACCTACGACCCGCACACCAATTATCTGTCGCCGGACAACGCGGAAAACTTCGACATCAACATGAGCCTGTCGCTGGAAGGCATCGGCGCCGTGCTGCAAAACGACAATGACTACGTCAAAGTCGTGCGCCTGGTACCGGCCGGCCCGGCGGACAAGAGCAAGCAGATCGTGCCTGCCGACAAGATCATCGGCGTGGCCCAAGGCAATGGCGAGATGGTCGACGTGATCGGCTGGCGCCTGGATGAAGTGGTCAAGCTGATCCGTGGGCCGAAAGGCTCGGTGGTACGCCTCGACGTGATCCCGGCCAGCAATGCGCCTAATGACCAGACCAGCAAAGTCGTGGCTATCACCCGCGAAGCCGTGAAGCTGGAAGAGCAAGCGGCGAAAAAATCTGTACTCAAGCTGCAGCACGAAGGCCACGACTACAAACTGGGCGTGATCGAAGTGCCGGCCTTCTACCTCGACTTCAAGGCCTTCCGTGCTGGCGACCCGAACTACACCAGCACCACCCGCGACGTGAAACGCCTGCTCGGCGAATTGCAGAAGGAAAAGGTCGACGGCGTGGTCCTCGACCTGCGCAACAACGGCGGCGGCTCCCTGCAGGAAGCCACTGAGCTGACCGGCCTGTTCATCGACCAGGGCCCGACCGTGCTGGTACGTAACAGCGACGGCCGGGTGGATGTGCTCAACGACGAAAACACCGGGATCTTCTACAAGGGCCCACTGACCGTACTGGTCAACCGCCTGTCCGCGTCGGCCTCGGAGATTTTTGCCGGCGCCATGCAGGACTACCACCGCGCCTTGATCATCGGCGGCCAGACCTTCGGCAAGGGCACCGTGCAAACCGTGCAACCGCTGAATCATGGCGAACTGAAGCTGACCCTGGCCAAGTTCTACCGCGTCTCCGGGCAGAGCACCCAGCACCAGGGCGTGATTCCGGACATCGAATACCCAGCGGTAGTCGACACCAAGGAAATCGGCGAAAGCGCCCTGCCCGAGGCCATGCCATGGGACAGCATTCGTCCGGCGATCAAACCGGCGGTCGATCCGTTCAAGCCCTTCCTGGCCGAACTGCAGGCCCGGCATAACACGCGCACCGCCACCGATCCGGATTTCGTCTTCACCCGTGAGGGTCTGGCCCTGGCACAGAAGCTGATGCATGAAACCACCGTCAGCCTGAATGAAACTCAGCGCCGCGCCCAGCATGCCGAAATCGAAGGACAGCAACTGGCGATGGAAAATGCCCGACGCAAGGCCAAAGGCGAAGAGCAGCTGAAAGAGCTGAAGAAAGTCGACGAAGACGCCGCCCCGGAGGAAGAAGCCAAAACCAAACCGGAAGACGACGCCTACCTGACCGAAACCGGCAAGATCATGCTCGACTATCTGGGCCTGCGTCCGGCGGTTGCTACTCACTAACCACAGCGATGTAATCAGAACGTCACGCAACTGTCGTGAAATAAACAGGCCGCCACCAGGCGGCCTGTTTATTTCACCGGCAACGAGACGCCCATGACCACCATCGAGCAGTTAAGCGCCCTGAGCCAGATCCTGGC
>JAIERF010000025.1 GCA_019747075.1 Pseudomonadaceae bacterium | reverse complement strand
GGCCTGACCCGCTGGATGGTGCTGGTCGAAGGCGCCTACCGACCGCTGTGCAAAATGGATGACAAGGCCATCGACGGCCTCAATCAGTCCATCGAAATCTGGATTCGCAAGCATGTTTAACGCCCCCAAAATGCTCGGCCGGCAACCTTCTACGCAGTCCATCGACACCTGGATTCGCAAGCATGTTTGAGTTCACCTGGCCGTGGGTCTTCCTCCTTGCCCCGCTGCCCTGGCTGCTGCGCCAGGTGCTGCCAATTGCCGACAGCGGCGAAGCGGCCCTCAAGGTCAGCTTTCTGCCAGAACTGGAAGCCCTGGCCGGGCGCCGCGCCCGCGCCAATCTGCCGGCCTGGCGCCAACAACTGCCGTTTGCCGCGATCTGGCTATTACTGCTGTTGGCCGCCGCACGCCCCGAATGGGTCGGTGAACCGCTGCCGCTGCAGGCCAGTGGCCGTGACCTGCTGGTGGCGGTGGATGTGTCAGGCTCCATGGAGCACCCCGACATGCAGTGGCAAGGCCAGGATGTCAGCCGCCTGACCCTGGTCAAACGCCTGTTCAGCGACTTTATCGAGCAGCGCCGCGGCGACCGCGTGGGCCTGATCCTGTTTGGCAGCCAGGCCTACCTGCAGGCGCCGCTGACCTTCGACCGTCACACCGTGCGCACCTGGCTGGATGAAGCGGTAATCGGCATTGCCGGCAAGAACACCGCCGTCGGTGACGCCATTGGCCTAGCAGTGAAACGCCTGCGCCTGCGGCCGGCCGACAGTCGGGTACTGATTCTGATCACCGACGGCGCCAATACTGCCGGTCAGATTGACCCGCTAACCGCCGCCCGCCTGGCCGCCGATGCGCAGGTAAAAATCTACACCATCGGCATCGGTGCCGACCCGGATGCCGGCGTGTTGGGCATGCTCGGCCTGACCCCAGGCCTGGACCTCGACGAACCGAGCCTCAAGGCCATCGCCAGCAGCACGGGCGGCCAGTACTTCCGCGCCCGCGATGCAGAGGAACTGCAGGCTATCCGCGAGGCCCTCGACCAACTGGAGCCGGTCGCCCAGCAACCGACCCAGGCCCGCCCGGCGCAGGCCCTGTATTGCTGGCCACTGGCCCTGGCTCTGCTGCTGAGCCTGGCGCTGGTGGGCCATGAACTCTGGCCCGACCTGCAACAGCAGCGCCCCAACTGGCTAAGGAGGCGCCCATGATGGCGCTCTGGCCCCACTGGCTGCGGCCGTTCTGGCTGCTGCTGGTGCCATTGCTGGCCTGGCTGATCTGGCACCTGTGGCATCGCCAGCAGCGCGCCGGGCGTTGGCAAAGCCTGCTGCCGCCGGCGTTTCATCAAGTGCTGCTGGGTGGCGTCAGCCGCCGCAACAGTCGTCTGCCCTGGCTGGCCCTGGGGCTGGCCTGGCTGCTCGCGCTGCTGGCCCTGCTCGGCCCCAGCTGGCAGCGGGTGGAGCAGGTCAACCTGAAACGCGCCGACCCATTGGTGGTGGTGCTGGACCTAAGTACGTCCATGCTCGCCAGCGATGTCGCCCCCAATCGTCTGGAGCAGGCCAAGCGCAAACTGCTCGACCTGCTGCACAGCCGCCGTGACGCACCCACCGGCATTGTCGTGTTTGCCGGCAGCGCCCACACTCTGGTGCCGCTGTCAGACGACCTCGCCACCACCCGCAACCTGTTGGAAGCCCTCAACCCGGCGATCATGCCAACCCCCGGACAACGTGCCGACCTAGGCGTACGTCAGGCCTTGGCCCTGCTCGAGCAGGGCGCCCAAGGTAAGGGCAAGATCCTGCTGATCGGCAGCAGCCTCAATCAGCAGGAGCAGGACGGCATCATCGAAGCCCTGGGCCAGCAGGGCGAACGCTTGCAGATCCTCGGCATCGGTACCCGTGAAGGTGCCCCCATCGCTCAGGAAGGTGGCGGCTTTATGAAAGACCAGCACGGCGCCATCTTGTTGCCGCGCCTGGACAGTGCCGAGCTCAAGCGCCTGGCCAGTCGCCTGGGCGGGCGTTACAGCAACGCCAGCCTGGACGACAGCGACCTACGCCGCCTCGACCTGCTCGACCGCCCACAGCAGCTACGCGATGCCGAAGAGCCCACCCAGCTGAGCGCCTGGGCCGACCAAGGCCATTGGCTGCTGCTGCCGCTGTTGCTGCTGGCCGCCTGTGCCGGACGGCGCGGCTGGTTGCTGTGTCTGCCCCTGCTGCTCCTGCCACAGCCCAGTTACGCCTTCGAGTTCAATGACCTGTGGCTGCGCCCTGACCAGCAAGGCCAACGCCTGCTGGAAGCACAAAAACCGGCTGAAGCGGCGCAACACTTCACCGACCCGCAATGGCAAGCCCTGGCTCTGTATCAGGCCGGCGACTACAACGCCGCCGCCGAGCGTTTTGCCCAGGGCTACAGCGCCGCCGACCACTACAATCGCGGCACCGCCCTGGCCAAGGCCGGCGAACTGGAAGCGGCCCTCGACGCCTACGACCAGGCCCTGGAACGCCAGCCGCAAATGCCTGCAGCCCTGGCCAACAAGGCGCTGGTGGAACAGGCCCTGCAGCAACGCAAAGAGCAAAAACAGCAGGAACAAGAACAAAAGCAGCAGCAGCAGCAGCAGCAGCAAGACAATGCTGCGGGCTCATCGACAGCGCCGCAATCACCACGGAACCCTGCAAACCAGGCTCCCGCCAGCAAAGATAGCGACGCTAACGAGCAACCCGCGCCTCCACCCGGCGAACCAGCGCAAAGCAAGGCCCAGCAGGCGCCCTCGCCAGGCCAAACCGACAAACCGGCAACGCCAGGCACGCCCGCCGCCGACAAGCCTGAGCCGACCGACGCCGCCACGCCGACCCAAGCGGCCAATAACCCGCCAGGCAACAATTCACCTGGCAACACCGATCCGCACCAACGCGAACCCGCCAGCCCCAGCGACGAGGCACCGAGCGCGCCCCAGGACGAGCTCGGCACCGAACAACGTCAAGCCCTGGAACAATGGCTGCGGCAGATCCCCGATGAACCGGGCGAACTGCTGCGGCGCAAATTCTGGTACGAACAGCAACAACGTCAGGAACAAAATCGATGACCCGCTTGCGACTCCCGTTTCTCCTGGCCCTGCTCTGCGCCCTGCTCAGCGTGAGCGTCCATGCCGCCGAACTGTCCGCCAGCGTCGACCGGGTGCAATTGAGCGAAGGCGAAAGTGTCGAACTGACCCTGGAGTCCAACGATGCCACCCTGTTTGGCAAACCGGACCTCAGCCCACTGCAGGACCTGTTCGAGTTGTTGGGCACCCGCCAGGTCAATCGCCTGAGCACCTTCAATGGCGAGGCGCGCGCCACCACTAGTTGGATCATCACCCTGCAACCCAAGCGCACCGGCTATGTGGTGATTCCGCCGTTGCAGTTGGGCGACGCCAGCAGCGCACCCATTACCCTGCACGTGCTGGCGGCCAGTGCCAGCAACGGACAAACGCGCCTGGCGCCGGTGTTTATCGAGGCCAGCCTGGATCACGACAGCGTCTACGTGCAGGCCCAGGCCATCCTGACGCTGCGCATCTACCACTCGGTGTCGCTGTACGACGACAGCAACCTCACCCCGCTGCAGATGGCCAATGCCAATATCGAGCAACTGGGCGAGCCGCAAACCTATGAAAAACTCATCAATGGCGTGCGCCACGGGGTGATCGAGCTGCGCTACGCGATCTTCCCGCAGCAAAGCGGCGAGCTGCAGATTCCCGCCCTCACCTTCAGTGCCACGGTCGTTGCCGCGCGCGCACCCAACGACGCTTTCACCCCCTTCGGCCGGCCGGGCAAGCTGACTCGCGTCACCTCCGCGCAAATTCCCCTGCAGGTCAAAGCCAAGCCGGCCGCCTACCCCGCCGACGCCGTGTGGCTACCCGCACGAGCGCTGACCCTCAGTGAGAGTTGGAGCACGCCACCAGAGCAGAGCAAGGTCGGCGACTCCCTGACCCGCAGCCTGACGGTTCAGGCTGAAGGCCTGTCCAGCGCCCAATTACCGCCCCTGCCAAGCCCACAGATCGCCGGCGTGCGCAGTTACCCGGACCAACCGCAGCTGGCTAATCAAATCAATGCACAAGGCGTCACCGGCAGTCGTGAGGAACGCATCGCCCTGGTCCCCAGCCATAGCGGCCCGGTGCAACTGCCGGCGCTCGAAGTGCTCTGGTGGAATACCCAGACCGATCAACTGGAACGCACCCGCCTGCCCGGCCGCGAGCTGCAGATCGGTGAAAACCCGCTCTTGCAGGGTGAACCAGGCAACGAGGCCGCGCCGACCAGCCTGGTCGTGGACGGACCACCCCTGTGGCCCTGGCAGCTGGCCTGCGCTCTGCTTAGCCTGACCACGCTGGCGGGCTTCGGCCTGTGGTGGCGTGCCCGTCGGCAACCGGCCATCGCCCCCACCAGCCAGACCGGTCCGAGCCCGCGCACTCTGCTGGACGACCTCAAGCGCGCCTGCCTGAGCAACGAGCCGCAAAGCACCCGCCAAGCCCTAGACGCCTGGGCGCGGCAACAGCCAGAAACCCTGGCCGATATGGCTGCGCGCTTCCTGCCGCTGTCCAGCGCCCTCGACGGCCTGAATGGCGCGCTGTACAGCGAAACCGGCCAGCAGTGGCAAGGCGAAGACCTCTGGCGCGCCATCCGCACCCTGCCCACCGCTCAGGACCAGAGCACTAGCCCACAAGAACCGAGCCCACTACCGCCGCTTTACCCGCGCTAGGAGCCTGTCGGGCTTGACCCTTCGTAGCGAGGGAAAGATCGGTTTGAGGCAGTTTTTGCGCTCTTTTGAGGCGAATAGTCATTCTATTCAACGAAAAAGAGCGCGAAAAATGACCAAATCCGGCTTTTCCGCAGTAGGACAGTGTTAAGTCCGACAGACTCCTAGACAGCACAATGCCCTGCACGGTGGGAGCCGTCAGGGCATTGTGGGGTTGCGTCCAGGCTGGCGAGCAGCCCGAGAGGGATCAGTGCAGGACGTGGGGGCCGTCGTCGTGCTCAGGCTCGCCGGCAGCCAGACGCCCGGCCATTTGCACACCGGCGCTGAACATGGCCTTGGCCACCTCGATATGCTGGCCTTGCAGAAACGCCTTGGCATCACCGGAGAAATCCAGGGTCACCAACGTCTCTTCGTCATCCCCACGCCGCAGGGCAATGCGCCCATCGGGCAACTCAACGATTTCCAGAAAAGATGTAGGCATTGGCTCAGTCTCCACAGTAGCCGGCCAGTGTAACAGTCAGGCGTATTTCACCCCAGCCCGCTAATCGGCTCTGTGCCTTTTTCACCACTCGGTGAGGGTCTCGCGAAAGCGCAGGGCCAGCACTTTCAGTTGCTGACGCCAGGCTTCCAGCTCGGCCGACGACAGCTCAGGCGCTGCCTGCTCTTCGTCCAGATTAACCGCATTGATCAACGGTAGCGTTGGGTCGACCTTGGCTGCTTTTGGGGCGTGCGGCGGTACAAATAGCGCAGCATGAGCTGCCAGCAACTTGGCCAGCCAGCTGTCCGACTGCAGTGTCAGCTCCACCAGCTCCGCCAGCTCCGGGCTCGGCGAAGTTGCCAGCACGCTGCTGTTGAGCAGCATCTCCACCCGTGGCGCGTTAGCCGGCGCCACATGGTAGTAACCGGCGATTTCGTGACACAGGCTCAAAGTTCCACCGTATAGGTGAAACAGGCAGGATTCGCGCTCGGCCTGCAGCAAGGCCTGGGCATTCAGTGCCTGACCCGACTCGGCACGGCGCATGGCCTCGAGGGCCAAACCGGCAAAGTAGATTTTTTGATTGGTGCGGGTATAGAGCTCGCGCGCCATAGCGGCTGCCTCCTCATTGCGGGAACAGTCAGGCGTTCACCGAACGGTGAACGCCTGGACATGCTTAGCGCTTGTCTTCGACCTTCCAGGCGCCATTGCTGAAGAATGCACGCCAGCCGGTCGGCTTGCCGTCCACTTCAGTCTGCACGTACTGCTCACGGGTCTTGCGGCTGAAGCGAATCACCGCCGGACGGCCATCCGGGTCTTTTTGCGGTGCATCACACAGGTAGTGGTGCTTGGGATCGATCTCGTCCTTGTGCGGGACAATTTCCATGACCAAGGGTGCACGGGTCTCACGGTTTTTCGGGAACTGGCTGGCCGCCAGGAACATGCCCGAGGCACCGTCACGCAACACGTAGGTGTCGTTGACCTTCTCGCACTTCAATTCAGGCATTTTCACCGCATCCATCTTCGGAGGTGCGGCTTCGCCGTTTTTCATCAACTTGCGGGTGTTCTTGCATTCGCTGTTGGTGCAGCCGAAGAACTTGCCGAAACGGCCGGTCTTCAACTGCATCTCGTTGCCACACTTGTCGCACTCCAGACTCGGACCTTCATAGCCCTTGATACGGTACTGACCCTGCTCGATTTCGTAGCCAGTGCAGTCAGGGTTGTTGCCGCAGATATGCAATTTGCGCGTTTCATCCAGCAGGTA
>JAIERF010000007.1 GCA_019747075.1 Pseudomonadaceae bacterium | reverse complement strand
CGCCACTGCCGGATGACTTCGTCTGGTTGCTGACGCTGCTGCGTCAGGATCGCGAAGCGTTCATCGGCTGATGACGCCTGCCGCTGATTGGTTGTTGCCGGACTGGCCGGCGCCGTCGCGGGTCAAGGCCTGCGTGACCACCCGAGCCGGCGGCGTCAGCCTGCCGCCGTTCGACACCTTCAATCTGGGTGATCATGTCGAGGATGACCTGCAGGCGGTGACGCACAATCGTCAGTGCCTGTCGGCGCGCATTGACTGCGCGCCCGCTTGGCTGCGTCAGGTACATGGCGTGGTGGTGGCCGATGCCGATCCAACCATCGTTGTCGAAGCGGACGCCAGTTGGACGGCCAAGGCGGGTGTTGCCTGTGCAGTGCTGACGGCCGATTGTCTGCCGGTGCTGTTTTGTGATCGTGCCGGCACCCGTGTCGCGGCGGCTCATGCCGGTTGGCGTGGTCTGGCGGGTGGGGTTCTGGAGGCGACCTTGGCCGCACTGGCCGCCCCCGCGAGTGAAGTGTTGGTTTGGCTGGGGCCGGCCATTGGCCCGCGTGCCTTTGAGGTGGGCGGTGAAGTGCGTGACGTCTTTCTCGCCGACCACCCGCAGGCTGTCAGCGCGTTTGTGCCAAGCGTTAATGCCGGGCGCTTTATGGCGGATATCTATGCCTTGGCGCGCCTGCGTCTGGCCGCTTGTGGTGTCACGGCGGTGTTCGGCGGTGGCTTTTGTACGGTCACTGATCCGCGCTTTTATTCCTATCGCCGTGCCGCGCGCACGGGGCGTTTCGCCTCGCTGGTCTGGCTGGACTAGGCAGTCGCAGCGCGACTGCTGATCTGTATCAAGGCTGCTGGCCTTGAATCGCCCAGAATCATCCTCATCTAGTTTGTCATCAGGCGGGCTTTCGTCAGAGCTGTGTGCATTGCAGCGGCCCCGCCCTTCAACGGAAAGGATGAAATCATGCGTATTGATCGTTTAACCAGTAAGTTGCAGTTGGCACTGTCAGACGCCCAGTCCGTGGCGGTGGGCCACGACCACCCGGCGATCGAGCCGGTGCATTTGCTTCAGGCCTTGCTTGAGCAGCAAGGCGGCTCGCTCAAGCCGCTGTTGATGCAAGTCGGCTTCGATGTGGCGGGCCTGCGCCAGGCCCTGAGCAAAGAGCTGGACCAACTGCCGAAAATCCAGAACCCCACGGGCGACGTGAACCTGTCCCAGGATTTGGCGCGCCTGCTCAATCAGGCAGACCGCCTGTCGCAGCAAAAGGGTGATCAGTTTATCTCCAGCGAGCTGGTGCTGCTGGCGGCCCTGGATGAGAACACCAAGCTGGGCAAGTTGCTGCTGGCCCAGGGCGTAAGCAAGAAGGCCCTGGAAAACGCGGTAAACAACCTGCGCGGTGGCGAGGCGGTGAACGACTCGAATGCCGAGGAGTCGCGTCAGGCGCTGGACAAATACACCGTCGACCTGACCAAGCGGGCCGAAGACGGCAAGCTCGATCCGGTGATCGGTCGTGACGATGAAATTCGCCGCACCATCCAGGTGTTGCAGCGCCGCACCAAGAACAACCCGGTGCTGATCGGCGAGCCTGGCGTGGGTAAGACCGCCATCGTCGAGGGCTTGGCCCAGCGCATCGTCAACGGCGAAGTACCCGATGGCCTGCGCGACAAGCGCGTGTTGTCGTTGGACATGGGCGCACTGATTGCCGGCGCTAAATTTCGCGGTGAGTTCGAGGAGCGCCTGAAGGCAGTGCTCAATGAACTGGGCAAGCAGGAAGGTCGCGTCATTCTGTTTATCGACGAAATTCATACCATGGTCGGCGCCGGCAAGGCCGAGGGCTCCATGGACGCCGGCAACATGCTCAAGCCGGCCTTGGCCCGTGGCGAGCTGCATTGCGTGGGCGCCACGACCCTGGATGAATACCGTCAGTACATCGAAAAGGACGCCGCTCTGGAGCGCCGTTTCCAGAAAGTGCTGGTCGATGAGCCGAGCGAAGAGGACACCATCGCTATTCTGCGCGGGCTGAAAGAGCGCTATGAGGTGCACCACAAGGTGGCGATCACCGACGGCGCGATCATTGCCGCGGCCAAGCTCAGTCACCGCTATATCACCGACCGTCAGCTGCCGGACAAGGCCATCGACTTGATCGACGAGGCCGCCAGCCGCATTCGTATGGAAATCGACTCCAAGCCTGAGGTGCTCGATCGTTTGGAGCGGCGCCTGATTCAGCTCAAGGTTGAGAGTCAGGCCCTGAAGAAGGAAGACGACGAAGCGACCATCAAGCGTCTGGAAAAGCTCAAGGAAGAAATTGCCCGTCTGGAGCGTGAGTACGCCGATCTGGAGGAAATCTGGAAGTCGGAAAAGGCCGAGGTGCAGGGTTCTGCGCAGATCCAGCAGAAAATCGAGCAGTCCCGTCAGGAGCTGGAGTCGGCGCGGCGCAAGGGCGATCTGAGCCGTATGGCCGAGTTGCAGTACGGCATCATTCCGGATTTGGAGCGCAGCCTGCAGATGGTCGATCAGCACGGCAAGGCCGAGAACCAGCTGCTGCGTAACAAGGTGACCGAGGAAGAAATCGCCGAGGTGGTGTCCAAGTGGACCGGTATTCCGGTGGCGAAAATGCTCGAAGGCGAGCGCGATAAACTGCTGAAGATGGAAGGCCTGTTGCACCAACGGGTGATCGGCCAGGAAGAGGCGGTGGTGGCGGTTTCCAATGCCGTGCGCCGTTCGCGGGCGGGGTTGTCCGATCCGGATCGGCCGAGTGGTTCGTTCCTGTTCCTCGGCCCAACTGGGGTGGGTAAGACCGAGTTGTGCAAGGCATTGGCTGAGTTCCTCTTCGATACCGAGGAGGCGCTGGTGCGCATCGACATGTCCGAGTTTATGGAGAAGCACTCGGTGGCCCGTTTGATCGGTGCGCCGCCGGGTTATGTCGGTTACGAAGAGGGCGGCTACCTGACCGAGGCCGTGCGTCGCAAGCCGTACTCGGTGGTGCTGCTGGATGAGGTTGAGAAGGCCCATCCGGATGTCTTCAACGTGCTGCTGCAAGTGTTGGAAGATGGTCGCCTGACCGATAGCCACGGGCGTACGGTGGATTTCCGTAATACCGTGATCGTGATGACCTCCAACCTGGGCTCGGTGCAGATTCAGGAGCTGGTCGGTGATCGCGAAGCGCAGCGCGCCGCGGTGATGGACGCCGTGGGCAGCCACTTCCGTCCGGAGTTCATCAACCGTATCGACGAAGTGGTGATCTTCGAGCCGCTGGCCCGTGAGCAGATTGCCGGCATCGCCAAAATCCAGTTGGCGCGGCTGTGTAAGCGCCTGGCCGAGCGTGAGCTGAACTTGCAGCTCAGTGATGAGGCCTTGGATAAGCTGATTGCCGTGGGTTACGACCCGATTTATGGTGCGCGGCCGTTGAAGCGTGCGATTCAGCGCTGGATCGAAAACCCACTGGCGCAGCTGATTCTGGCGGGCAAGTTTGCCCCCGGTAGCCAGGTGGTGGCCAAGGTTGAGAACGACGAGATCGTCTTCGGCTGATGCCGTGAGAGACAAAAAAGCCCCGCAGTCTGACTGCGGGGCTTTTTTGTGTACGGCTTAAAGGTGCTGCAAGAGCACGTCCAGCGCTGCGCTTTGGTCGTCGGCCAGATCGATGATGTGAAAGCCGCTCCAGCAGTGCTGGCCGTCAGCGCCAGGCCGGCTCCACAGGCAGTCGGCGCCAAGGTGCACTTCACTGATGCCATCCACCGGCTGGGCGCTGACCAGGCGCAAGTCCCAGACTGAGTCGGCGCTTACCGGCGTTTCGCTGAACAGCATAAAGCCGTCGGCGGAAAGGTCGACGACGCGTCCTAGGCATTGTCCGTTATTGCAGTCGAAGACTTCCAGCTGCAGCTCGGTGTGATGGCGGCTGCGCTGACGACGATCATCCATGGGGGCTCCTTAGGTGGCTTCGGCCGTGCGGCCGGTAAAGCGCTGCAGGACACGGTAGATGGCATTGAGGGCGCGGTCGACTAGCGGGCCGGCGCGCTCAGGTGTAATGATGCGGGCCAGGCCCTGTTCCATCTCGCTGGCCAGCAGGGTCAGCGGTTTGATGGCGACGCGCTGGCCGCTGTGGTCGACAAACATATAGTTGCGGGTGGTAGGGCTGAACCACGACAGCTTGAGCTCGCGCGGTTGGCCGTTGATGACAAACTCGAACCAGGTGCCGAACTCGATACTTTCCAGTTCCTTGACCAGCTGTTGTGCGCGTGGCGACAAGCCGCTGGCGCGCGGGGCGCTGGTGGCGAGCTCGGCATCTTCGCCGAGCATGGCGCCCAACTGACTGGTAGGCAGGGTTGGGTTGAGTTTGGCGGCGATCAGGGGCTGCTTGGCTTGCACGGCGTGCTGGCAGGCGACGATGTCTTGCAGCAGGCGACGAATGCCGTCTTCGTGGTAGCCGCCGAGCAGCTCCAAACCTTTGCGCAGGTCTTCCAGCAAGGCAATGCGCAGGCCCGACAGGCGCTCGCGGCCGCTGGCGTCCAGTGGCGTGCCGCTCCAGGCCAGTTGCTCGGCAACCTCGCTGGCGCGTTGCCACTCTTCGCTGCGTTCACCGTGGCGCAGGAGGACGAAGACCAGCACGTCGGCCCAGGTCAGTTCGAGAAAGTTGCGGATAATCGCTGGCGGGGTGCGCTCGTTCAGGGCGGTAGCGACCACGTCGATCGCCAGTTGGCGGGCGCCGAGCAGTTTGTCGCGGCCTTTGGCGGCCTCAACGGCGCGGCGCTCGCGCAGCTCGACCTTGTGCTGCAGGGTGGCGGCGTATTCGTTGAACTCGTCCAGCAGGCTCTCGAACAGCTGCAGGTCGCCGGCAAATCCGTGGATGACCCGCTCAACGACCCATTGCATTTTTGCCAGCAAGCCGCGCTCATCGCCCTCGCCGCCATACAGCACGCCGGCCTGGGCCATGCTGTTGAGCAGGCGGCGAGCGGGGTGGTGGTGCTGGGTGAACAGGGCTTTGTCCTGCAGGGCGACTTTTAAGTAGGGCGTGTGCAGATGTGACAGTGCGGTTTTGCAGTTGTCCGGCAGGTTGTCGTCGTCGAGGATGAAGTCGAAAAGCATGCCCACCAGGTCGATCACGTCGGCCTCCTGGTCGGACAGCTTTTGCTGGCCGGGGAGGCTGCTGTGGCTTTCCAGTTGCTGCTGCAGGTCGGCTTTCAGGCCTTCCACTGCTTGTGGCTTGTGCAGGCGCTGACTGAGGTCGTTGGCCGATTGCTGCTGCAGGCGATTGAGGGCATCGAGCAGTTCGTTGGCGCTGTAGGTGCGTGTCGCATCGCGCGGAGCAAAGCTGGCGATACTGCGGGTGCCGCCCAGCAGGGGGGCATCGACATCGTGCTGACGGTGTTCACTTAATAATGTCGCCAGGCCGCTGAAGAGTACGGCTGGGTCGCCCGAGGGCGGTCCACTGAGGTCGCCAGGGTCGACTGCCTGGTAGGCGGCTGTTGCAGGGGCAGCACTGGCCGTACCTGCTTGGCCTGGTGTCGGTGCGGTGTGTGCCTGGCTGTGTGTGGCAGGCGCGGTTGCGCGGGTCGGCTCTGCGGGTATCTCCGGTGCCGGTTCAGGTGCGCTGCTGGGTGCTGGACGGCTGCTGGCGCGCTGGGCGCTGTATTTCAGGTTGGGCAGTACGCCGGCTTCGATCAGGCGCTGGTTCAGGGCTTCATAGAGGCTGTCGAGGTTTTGCATCATATGCTGGTCGAACAGCATATAAAGGATGGTCTTGATCCTTAGCGGAAATGGCGTCGGCGTCAGGGCATCGCGAAACGTCTGGGCAATGGCCAGTGGGCCAAAGGGGTTGCTGTCTTCGCTGAGCTTCTTGCCATTGTTCAGTAGCGCCAGGCGTTGCTCCAGGGCGAACAGCGACTGCGCACAGCGGGCTTTGACCCGGCTGGACATGTTGGTCACTAGCAGGCTTTCTTCGTAGTCCTCGTTTTGTACCAGCGACAGCTTGTCGGCGTCCAGTTGGCCCGGCAGGTCGCGAGGCTGCAGTTTGCCGTCGATAAAGTCGGCAAAGCTTTGAGCGATCTGCTGGTGGTAGGTGCGTTCGATCTGCGCCCGCTGTTTGCGGATGTCGCGCATGCTGTCGAAGAACAGCGTTTGCACCTGGTTGTTTTCGGCTTTTTCGGCGCACTCAAATAGGGTGTCATCGACCTGCCCGAAGACACCGCTGAGGTGCTCGGCCAAACGGTTCATCACCAATTTATGGCAGCCCTGCATGAGCTCGCCAAAACGTGGCTGAATGCCGCGGCTTGCCAGTGTGGACGAAGCGGGTGTGGGTGTTGCTGGCGGCTGGTTACTCATTGACGTTCCTTGCTAGAGACTCTCGCCCTACGCACCCTGCTGTGATCACAATTAAAGAGAAGATATAGC
>JAIERF010000172.1 GCA_019747075.1 Pseudomonadaceae bacterium | reverse complement strand
CGGATTCGCTCTTGCGGTTGAGATGCGCGTCAACCTAGCATGCCGCTCCCGTCGCCCGCCTGGCCAAGTCTTTTCTACTCATGTCACGACCTCCTGCTCGTCCTCCAGCTACCCGTTCCCCACGTCCTGGCCAGGGTTCGTCTGCGCCACGGCGAGTGGCCAAACCGGCGCCGGCCGAGCCGCAGCTGTTGCTGTTCAACAAGCCGTTCGACGTGCTCACCCAGTTTAATGACGAAGGCGGGCGTGCCACCCTCAAGGACTTTATCCCTGTGCCGGGCGTGTACCCGGCCGGGCGCCTGGACCGCGACAGCGAGGGCCTGTTGCTGCTGACCAATGTCGGTAGCCTGCAGGCGCGCATCGCCGACCCCAAGCACAAGCTGGCCAAGACTTATTGGGTGCAGGTAGAGGGCGAACCGAGTGCCGAGCAGTTGCAGCAATTGCGCGACGGCGTGCAGCTTAACGACGGCCCGACCCTGCCGGCCGAGGCGCGGCTGCTGGATGAGCCCGAGCTGTGGCCGCGCAACCCGCCTGTGCGCTTTCGCAAGAGCGTGCCGACCCACTGGCTGGAGTTGGTGATTCGCGAAGGGCGCAACCGCCAGGTGCGGCGCATGACGGCGGCGGTGGGCTTGCCGACCCTGCGTTTGGTGCGGGTGCGGATTGGCCCCTGGAATATCGAAGGGCTGGCGCCCGGCGAGTGGCGCGCGGTGCCGGCGCAGTTGCCCTAGCCAGTCACTTCAGCCGCGCTGTTGTGGCAGAAAACCCCAAGGGCTTTGTCGTTACTGGATGCCGAAGCTGACTTCCACCAGATAACCGATGATCGGCTTGGCGGCGAAGGCGAACAGGCACAGGCCGAGGCCGAGAAACAGGATGGCGGTGCCCATGCGGCCGGCCTTCGAGGTTTTCGCCAGGTCCCAGATGATGAAGGCCATAAAGGCCATCAAGCCGCTGACCAGTACATACATCATCAGGGCTTCAAACTGTTCGGTTTCCATGGCGACCTCAGTGGCGTAATTCGGAGCCGCAGCGGCGGCGCGGCGATTATACGCGCGTTGCCGGCGCTGGCGACTGCCACTGGGCAGCGCTGGGCGCGGCTTAGCCGCGCAGGTGGTTGAGCGGCAGCTCGGTGCTGCTCAGCACCTGATTGAGCACGAAGCTGGAGCGCACGCTGGTCACCCCTTCGATGCGGGTCAGGTGGCCGAGGAGAAACTTCTGGTAGTGGTCCATGTCGGCCACCACCACCTTCAGTTGATAGTCCGCGTCCATCCCGGTCACCAGGCTGCACTCAAGCACCTCCGGGCATTGGCGGATGGCGCCCTCGAAACCCTCGAAGCGTTCCGGGGTGTGTCGGTCCATGCCGATCAGCACATAGGCGGTCAGGCTCAGGCCGAGCTTCTTGCGGTCCAGCAGGGCCACCTGACGGAGGATATAGCCGTCGTCCTCCAGTTGCTTGACCCGTCGCGAGCAGGGCGAGGGTGACAGGCCGATGCGCTCGGCCAGGTCCTGGTTGGAAATGCGCGAGTCGCGCTGCAATTCGCTGAGAATGTTCAGGTCGTAGCGGTCGAGTTTGTTCATGTTGGCCTGATTTGTTGGCTGTATTGCGCGTTAGCATGCGCTTGTGGTGATCTATTGCGCAAATGCCGTGCTGTTCGGCAATCTTCGCAATCTTTTTCCGCGGCGACGGGGCTAATATTCTTCTCAGTTTCAAGGCCCGGACATTCTCGTCCAGCCGACCCGCCCAACCAGGTGAGTCGAAGCCGGCGCCCTTATCGGGGTGGCCTGGCCACCGGGTCCGCAGCGCCCAATCAGGCCTGCGATGCACAGCGCGCTACCCTCGCCAGTGCCGGATGAAAGCAAAAAGGGCGTCCCACGGGACGCCCTTTTTGTTGCGCCGGATTTGCTCCCGGCAGGTTTAGAGCAGGCCGCTGAGCTGCAACAGCCACCAGGCCAGAATCAGCACCTGCACTAGGTAGCTGGCAAAGCGCAGCCAGACGAACAGTGGCGCGGTGCTCAGCAGGTGCACCAGCGATTGCAGTACGCGCGCGGCCAGCAGGCCGAGGGCCAGCGGGTCGGTGAGGGCGGTTTGCCCGGCCAGCATGGCAAACAGCAGCACGGCGGCCTGGCCCGGCAGGTTTTCCAGGCAGTTGGCGTAGGCGCGGGTCAGGCGCTGGCCGAAGCCGGGCACGTCGCTGCCGTCGGCATTGAAGGCGTTGACCGCCTTGTGCCCGGTCAGCACCTTGAGGCCGCGCAGGTTGAGCAGCAAAACCGCCAGTAGCAGGCTCCAGGCCACCAAGCCGAGTAGGGCGATGGCGCTGGGGGTAAGGGCGATGGGCATGGCAGAAACCTCGATCTTGTTGTTATCGGAAAGAGGCGCCAGCTTAAGATATTTAGAGTAATTGCTCTACTTGTGTTCGCCGACCTTTTTGCCGGTGTGTGCCTGGCTTATGCAGAGGCCGGCAGCACGCTCTGCGGGTCTGGGTGGACCAGCACCTCGGCCTGGGGGAATTCGGTCTGGATGGCCGTTTCGACCTGCTCGCACAGCTCATGCACTTGCGACAGCGGCATCTCGTTGGGCAGCTCCAGGTGCAGTTGCACGAACCAGCGGGTGCCGGAGATGCGCGTGCGCAGGTCATGGGCACCGAGTGCGCCAGGCACGGCGCAGGCCAGCAGGTGCATGCGCTCGGTGATCTCCACCGATAACTCGGCATCCATCAGCACGGCCACCGACTCGCGGGCGATGGTCAGGGCGCTCCAGAGAATGTAGAAGGCGATGGCGATACCGAAGATCGCGTCCAGGCGATGCCAGCCAAAACCGGCGAGGATCAGCGCCAGGAGGATGCTGCTGTTGAGCAGCAGGTCGGAGCGGTAGTGCAGCGAGTCGGCCCGGATCGCGGTGGAGCCGGTGACCTTGACCACATGCTGCTGGAACACCAGCAGGGCGGCGGTCAGGCCCAGGGATACCAACATTACGGCGATACCCAGGCCCTGGGCACCGAGGGGTTCTGGATGGAGCACGCGGTTGACGCCCTGGACGCCAACCAGGATCGCGCTGACGCCGATAAACAGCGATTGCCCCAGGCCTGCCAGGGCCTCGGCCTTGCCGTGGCCATAACGGTGGTCGTCATCCGCCGGGCGCAGGGCGTAGTGCACGGCCAGCAGGTTGAGCAGGGACGCGGCGCCGTCCAGCAGCGAATCGGTCAGCCCCGCCAGCAGGCTCACTGAGCCGCTCATCCACCAGGCAACCGCCTTTGCCAGGGCCAGGCTGAGGGCGACGGCTAATGCTGCGCCACTGGCCAGGCGCATCAAACGGGCGTGTTCGGCACTGATCGACATGCAAACTCCAGAAGTAATAGTTAGACGTACTGCTTAGCCGGCGCTGCGCAAACCGAGGCTGGCCAGTTGTTCCAGGTTGCCGTGCTGCTGGCGCAGGTTGGGGTGCAGTAGCGGCAGTTGGCGACCGGTTTGCGCTTCGATGATGGCCTTTAGCTTGTGATTGTCGATCTGACGGTCGCTGCCCACGGCGTCCTGCAGGCGCTCGGGGGCGACCGAGTAGGTGCCTTCAGGCAGGTAGATGGCGCCGGTGGTGAAGTCGATGGCAAAGGCAATCAGGCCGGGGACGATATAAAACAGCAGGCCGACGGCATTGGCGATGGCGATGGCCGGGTCGATTTTGCCCTCGATCTGCCCGCGTCGATCGGGGTAGAACAGGGTGCCGCAGGCGGCCACTTGGCTGAGGAGGGTGATGGCCAGAACGGCGCAGATACCACGGAATTGCGAGCGCATAAGCACCTCCAAAAATAAGGCCGCCACTATACCAAGCAGCGCCCGACAATGCTGTGCGGCGGCACGCTTATACCGGTTGGCCCGATCACTCACCGTTCGCCGCTATAATCGCCGGCCTGCGCTGGAGTGCCGATGAAGCCCTTACCCATTGATGACGTTTTGCCCGCCCTGTGTGCCGCCCTGTGCGAGCGCCACGAAGCGGTGCTGGAAGCGCCGCCCGGCGCCGGTAAAACCACGCGGGTGCCGCTGGCGCTGCTGCACGAGCCGTGGCTGGGCGAGCAACGCATTCTGATGCTTGAACCGCGGCGCTTGGCGGCCCGCGCGGCGGCCGAACGGCTGGCCAGCGAGCTGGGTGAGGCGGTGGGCGAGACAGTTGGTTATCGCATTCGCCTGGACAGCAAAGTTGGCCCGCGCACCCGCATCGAGGTGGTCACCGAGGGCATCCTCGCCCGCCGTCTGCAGGACGACCCGGCCCTGGAAGGGGTCGGCCTGATCATCTTCGATGAATTTCATGAGCGCAGTCTCGATGCCGATCTGGCCCTGGCCCTGAGCCTCAATGGCCGCGAATTGCTGCGTGACGAGCCGCCGCTGAAGATCCTGCTGATGTCCGCGACCCTGGAAGGCGAGCGCCTGGCGGCCTTGCTCGGCGCTGCACCGGTGGTCAGCAGCAGCGGGCGCATGCACCCGGTGGCGATCCACTGGGGCAGGCCGTTTCAGCCGGGCGAATGGGTCGAGCCGAAAGTCGTGCAGACGGTGCTGCAGGCCCTCAGCGATGAGCCCGGCAGCCTGCTGGTGTTTCTCCCCGGTCAAGCCGAGATCCGCCGGGTGCATGAGCAATTGGCCGAGGCGTTGGCCGGCCGCGCGGAGGTTGTGCTCTGCCCGCTGCATGGCGAACTGGACCTGGCCGCCCAGCGCGCGGCCATCGAACCGGCGCCGGCCGGGCAGCGCAAGGTGGTGCTGGCCACTAACATTGCCGAAACCAGCCTGACCATCGACGGCGTGCGCGTGGTCATTGACGCCGGTTTAGAGCGGGTGCCGCGCTTCGATCCGGCCAGCGGCATGACTCGTCTGGACACCCAGCGGATTGCTCGCGCGTCGGCCACCCAGCGTGCCGGTCGTGCCGGGCGTTTGCAGCCTGGCGTGTGTTACCGGCTGTGGTCCGAGGCCCAGCACGAACAATTGACCGCCTATGCTACGGCGGAAATCCTGCAGGCCGACCTCGCTGGGGTGGCCCTGCAACTGGCGCGCTGGGGCGTGCAGCCGGCCGAGCTGGCTTGGCTGGACTCACCGCCGGCGGCGGCTTTTGCTCAGGCTCGCGACCTGCTCGGGCGGTTAGGTGCCCTGGATGCGCGCGGCGCCCTGACCACCCACGGCCAGGCGATGGCCGAGCTGCCGGCCCATCCGCGCATCGCCCATTTGCTGCTGCGCGGCCAGGCCCTCGGCCTGGCGACGGCGGCTTGCGACCTGGCCGCCCTGCTCGGCGAGCGCGATATTTTGCGCGGCGCCGGTGCCGATCTGCACAGCCGCATAGCCTTGCTCAGCGGCGCCGACAAGGCTGGTCGCGGCAGTGCTGGCGGGGTGGCGCGGGCACGGCAACTGGCCCGCCAGTACCGTGGTTATCTGCGCGGTAAAGCGGCTGCGCCGGTGGCCGACCCTGAGCATCCGCGCTGGCTCGGTTGTCTGCTGGCATTGGCCTACCCCGACCGCATCGCTCGCCAGCGCCGCGCGGGCGGCGCCGAGTACCGTCTGGCCAATGGCCGGGCGGCGCTGTTCAGCGAAACCGATGGGTTGATGAAGCACGAGTGGCTGGTGATCGCCGACCTCGGCAGCCGTCAGGGCCAGCGCGAGGAACGTATTTACCTGGCCGCCGATCTCGATGCGGAGCTGTTCGCCGGGCCGCTGGCCGAACAGGTGCGCAGCCTCGATGTGCTGGACTGGGACGAGCGCGAAGGCGTGCTGCGCGCCGAGCGCCAGCGCAAGGTCGGCGAGTTGCTGCTGGACAGCCAGCCGCTGACCGATCTGGATGCCGACGCTCGTGGTCAGGCCCTGCTCGCCCTAGTGCGGCGCAAGGGCCTGGAGCTGCTGGCCTGGACCCCGGAATTGCGTCAGTGGCAGGCGCGCCTGGCCTTGTTGCGGCGCCTGGACCTGGCCCTGGCGGGGCACAGCGACTGGCCGGAGGTGAGCAACGCGGCGCTGCTGGCGCGCCTAGACGACTGGCTGCTGCCGTACCTGGGTAAAGTCAGTCGGCTTAATCACTTTGCCAACCTGGATTTGCCGGCGATGCTCGCCAGTCTGTTGCCCTGGCCGCTGCCCCAGCGCCTCGATGAGCTGGCGCCGAAAAGCCTGGAGGTGCCGTCCGGTTCGCGTATTCGCATCGATTATGAGCACGACACGCCGGTGTTGGCGGTGCGCCTGCAGGAGTTGTTCGGCCTGGCGGTGACCCCGCGTATCGCCGGCGGTCGTCAGCAACTGCTGCTGCATCTGCTGTCGCCGGGGCACAAGCCGGTGCAGGTGACCCAGGACCTGGCCAGCTTCTGGGCTAACACGTACCTGGAGGTGAAGAAGGACCTCAAGGGCCGCTACCCCAAGC
>JAIERF010000385.1 GCA_019747075.1 Pseudomonadaceae bacterium | reverse complement strand
GTACGATGACCAATAGCATGCCCGCGGACCCTGCTTTGGTAGATATTTCCGGTGACGGTCTTATTGATACGATTTTCACCGCTGATACTCGCGGGCAAATTTTCCGCTTTGATATCAATCAAGCGAATACGACTGCTACAAACTTCGCCACAGGCGGCCGAGTAGCCAACTTCGGAGGCAGCACAGCGTTAGATAATCGCCGATTTTATAACCAGCCGGACGTTGCATTAATTAAAGAACGTGGTGGCAAAACTTACTTCACCATCGCTATTGGTGCTGGCTATCGCGGGCACCCACTGAACGAAGATACAATTGACCGTTTTTATGTAGTGCGCGATTCGAACGTCTATACCGCCCCAAATACATACACCACTGTCACTGAGAATGATCTCGTAGATGTGAGCAGCGTAGAGTTGAGCGGCGCCGCAGCGGCTACTGTCCAGACGCAGATAAACACTAAACGCGGACAAATTAACGCACTAACGGTTGCAGAGAGCGATGCTCGTGGCGCACTTTCTAGCTATCAAGCGAGTGCCGGCTATACATCCAAGCAGGAGCAACTACTGCAAGCAAATAATGAAATCAACCTTAAGCAAGCCGCAATAGAAGCGATATCCATAACAGACCCCTATTTAGCTGCGCATGCGGTAGAGGCTGACGCACGCACTCAGTTAAATAACCTAATAGTAAAAGCACTGGATGGACTGAAGACTTTATACAACACACCAACAAGCACTTCAGACCTGGCAACTTTTCTAACAGATCAACTTGCTAATAACTCAGCCACTGACTGGGGCCGCCTGCAAGCCAACCTACAAAGCATTATTGATGACACTACAGACGACGCAGCTTATCAAGCCGTCTTAACTGCGGAAGCGGATCTTCAGACAGCGATAGCTAATGGTACGCCAGATACAACCCCTTATCAAACAGCACTAAATACAGCAACCGATGCCTACAAAAACACTGCCCCTTATATACAAAGGCAATCCATACTCGAAAAACAAACAGTCATAAATAACAAACTCGAAGAAGTGGCCCTTAAGCAAAGCCAGATAATCACCTCACTCGCCGATCCATCAAACAGCCTTTCAGATCTAAATATTCAAGCATATCTGAATGAATTAGCTGTTCTGAAAAATGAATTGACTGATCCGTTAACGGGTCCGCTTGCTGGCGTTCCTAACACCTCGACACCAGACAATTCTGCTCAGCTTGGTGCAGAAGCAGTTACACGCAAGAGTAGAACTGATAGCGAAGCAATTAGCTCTCCACTGGTAACCCAAGCAACCTTACTTAGTACACTCCAAGCCGAGAAACTAGCACTCAGCGGCACAGCCTCAACCCTGCAAAGCGAGTTGACTGCTCTGGCCAACACGACCTATGACTCCAGCAGTAATCTACTCACCGCGGCCCAAATCACCGCAGCCACTACCGCAGATACCACACCACCGCTGAGTATGTTCGACGCTTACAATTACTTGATCGAACTTAAACGCGCGGCCGCAGTGACAGGGATTCCAACTCTGCGTACTGATATAAATACTCTCTACGCCCAACTGACCCCTGGCAATAGCTACACTCCAGATCTGGCAGCACTCAATAGCAGCAAGGGTTGGTTCATGCGCTTCCCACAGGGCGAAAAAGTACTGTCTAGTTCTATTAGTTATAAAGGTGCGCTGCTGTTCAACACATTTCGCCCAAGTGGCCAGCAAGTGACCACCTGCGGCCCTGACGTAGGCCGGGGTCGCTTCTACGCATTAAATCTCGTCGATGCCAGTTCGGTGTTTACGCAGACAATTGCTGGAGTAACCACAGACAAACGCAGCTTCGACCTTATCCATGGAGGCATTCCGCCTAAACCAGCGGTCGTTCTGCGCGAAGACGGTATACCAGGACTGCTTTGCGGTGCCGAGCAGTGTGACAAGGACGAAGGCGGTGTCGCTAGCGAATGCAAGGCAGGCATTGGCTTCTGTGAGAGTGGCACACCTGTGAGCGGTACTTACTGGAGAGAGAATTAATGCAGCGGCAAAAAGGCTTTACCCTTGTTGAGCTAATGGTCGCGGTTGCAATTATTGGCATCCTGAGCGCGTTGGTATTTCCAAGCTACCAGCGCTATGTCACGCGTAGCGCGCGCACTGAAGGACAGGCAAAACTAATGGAAGTGATGCAATCGCAAGAGCGCTTCTATTCGCAAAACCAGGCATACACCGCCAACTTGGGTGTTGGTGGCTTAGCGTATCCAAACGTTGGTGCAAATGCCGCCACACCATCAGAACAAGGACGCTACCTAATAACATCTGCAGCGTGTGCGGGAGGCACTATTGCTGCTTGCGTGATTCTTAGCGCAGCACCACAAGGTAGCCAAGCTAACGATACGGAGTGCGGCACGATCACCCTCAATAGCAAAGGCATAAAAACAGAAGGCGGCACAGGAACGGTAGCAACCTGCTGGTAATCTAACCACTGAAAACAACAAGGTCGGCAATTGCCGACCTTGTTGTTTATATCTACCAAAAGCGGATTACTGCCTGGCGATAACCCGCAACTCCTTCGGCATCGAGAACGTTACATTCTCCTCCCGCCCGAGCAGTTCATCTGCCCCACTTGCGCCCCATTTGCGTAACAGCTCAATAACCCCGCGCACTAGCACTTCCGGCGCTGAGGCACCGGCGGTGATGCCGATGTGCTGAACGCCATCGAACCATTCACGCTTGAGGTCTTCCGCGCCGTCGATCAGATAGGCAGGGGTGCCCAGGCGCTCAGAGAGTTCGCGCAGGCGGTTGGAGTTGGAGCTGTTCGGGCTGCCGACTACCAGTACCACGTCGCTCTCGGCGGCCAGTTGCTTAACCGCGTCCTGACGGTTCTGGGTGGCGTAACAGATGTCGTCCTTGCGTGGGCCGCCTATGCTCGGGAACTTGGCACGTAAGGCGTCGATGACGCGGCTGGTGTCGTCCATCGACAACGTGGTCTGGGTGACGAAGGCCAACTCTTCAGGATTGCGCACCTGTAGTGCCGCAACATCCTTCTCGTCTTCCACCAGGTAGATATCGCCACCATTGCTGCGATCGTACTGGCCCATGGTGCCTTCCACTTCCGGATGACCGGCATGACCAATAAGGATGCACTCGCGGCCGTCGCGGCTGTAGCGCGCCACTTCGATATGCACCTTGGTCACCAACGGACAGGTGGCGTCGAACACCTTGAGACCGCGCTTATCGGCCTCCTGGCGCACCGCCTGAGATACACCGTGGGCACTAAAAATGACGATCACATCGTCCGGCACCTGATCCAGCTCTTCGACAAATACCGCACCGCGCGAGCGCAGGTCTTCCACCACGAACTTGTTGTGCACCACTTCATGACGCACGTAGATGGGCGGGCCGAAGACTTCTAGGGCACGGTTGACGATTTCGATAGCCCGATCGACGCCTGCACAGAAGCCACGGGGGTTGGCGAGTTTGATCTGCATGGTGTTATCTCGGCACACGTGGCATAGGAGTTATTCAATGTAACGGGAGACCGCCAAACGATCTCACGTCTTTCGGCGCCCGGATGCAATCCAGGACTAACACATTCCCGGATTGCATCCGGGCTACAGATCAGAGCGCTTTAACCTCAATGATTTCAACATCAAAGGTCAGCGCCTTGCCGGCCAGAGGATGATTGAAGTCGATGGTCACTTGAGCCTCGTCGAAGGCTTTAACCACGCCCGGCAGCTCGGTATTGGCGGCGTCGTTGAAGATCACCAGCAGGCCTTCGGCCAGTTCCATGTCCTTGAACTGACTTCGCGGCATAACCTGTACGTTCTGCGGGTTGGGCTGGCCGAAGCCCTGCTCCGGCGCAATTGGCAGGCTGCGCTGGTCGCCGCCCTTGAGGCCGAAGAGGGCCTGTTCGAACCCTGGCAACAGGTTGCCATCGCCGACCTTGAAAGTGGCTGGCGCCTTGTCGAAGGTGCTGTCGACTACGTCGCCATTATCCAGCTTGATAGCGAAATGCAGGGTGACCTGGCTGTTGTTGGCAATACGAATATCAGTCATGAGCGGACTCTGCAGACTTCTGCGATTTGAACATATCCAGCGCCAGGAGGATGGCGCCCACGGTGATGGCGCTGTCGGCCAGGTTGAACGCTGGGAAGTACCAACGGTTCTGCCAGTGCACAAGGATGAAGTCGATCACATGGCCGTAGGCCACGCGATCAAAAAAATTCCCCAAGGCCCCACCAAGAACCAGCGCCAACGCCAGCGCCAGCCAGGTTTCATCAGCCTTCAGGCGCTTGAGCCAAACCACCAGCACACCACTGACCACCAGGGCGATGGCCGCGAAGAACCAGCGCTGCCAGCCGTCCGCGTCAGCGAGAAAACTGAAGGCCGCGCCAGTGTTGTAGGCCAGGGTCCAGCTGAAGTAATCGGGGATCAGCACGATCTGCTGATACAGCGTCAGCGAGCCCTCGAAGTACAGCTTGCTCAGCTGATCCAGCACAAACACCAGCACACTCAGGCTCAGCCACGGCAGTTTGCCGAAGCGACCTGGTTGCTTCAGGCCGCCATCACGCATAGTGACGAACCTCGCCAGCGCCATCGATGTTCTCGATGCAGCGGCCGCACAGCAGCGGATGGGCAGCGTGCTGGCCAACATCTTCACGGTGATGCCAGCAGCGCCCACACTTGCTATGGCCCGACTTGACCACGCGCAGCTTGAGGCCCGCCACCTCGGTGACCACGGAATCTTCAGGTGCCGCAGCCAATGGCTCGACAGCCGCTGTGGAGGTGATCAGCACAAAGCGCAGCTCATTGCTGAGCTTGGCCAGATCGGCCGCCAACGCGTCTTCGGCATATAGGGTCACTTCGGCCTGCAGGTTGCCGCCGATAGCTTTGGCTGCACGCAAGTTCTCCAGCTCCTTGTTGACAGCAGTCTTCACCGCCATCACCCGCTCCCAGAAGGCACGATCCAGCTCAAGGTCCGCCGGCATTTCGCTGAGGCCCTGATACCAGCCATTAAGCATCACCGACTCGTTGCGCTCACCCGGCAGGTACTGCCACAGCTCGTCGGCAGTAAAGGCCAGGATCGGCGCGACCCAGCGCACCAGCGCCTCGGAGATGTGGAACAGCGCGGTCTGGCAAGAGCGCCGCGCGGTGCTATCGGCGGCCGTCGTGTACTGACGATCCTTGATGATGTCGAGGTAGAAGCCACCCAGCTCCTGGACGCAGAAGTTATGCACCTTCTGGTACACGTTGAGGAAGCGATAGCCGTCGTAGGCCTCGATGATCTCGCGCTGCAGCAACAGGGCGCGGTCCACTGCCCAGCGATCCAGAGCCAGCATGTCTTCGGCTGGCAGCAAGTGCTGGGCCGGGTCGAAACCGCTCAGATTGGAGAGCAGGAAGCGCGCGGTGTTGCGAATCCGCCGGTAGGCATCGGCGCTGCGCTGCAGGATGACCTTGGACACCGCCATCTCGGCGGAGTAGTCGGTGGACGATACCCACAGACGCAGGATGTCAGCGCCCAGGCTGTCGTTGACTTCCTGCGGCGCGACGACGTTGCCCAACGACTTGGACATCTTGCGGCCGTTTTCATCGACCACAAAGCCGTGGGTCAGCAGCTCTTTGTACGGTGCGTGCCCGTCGATGGCGCTGCCGGTCAGCAAGGAGGAATGGAACCAGCCGCGGTGCTGGTCGGACCCTTCCAGGTACAGATCGGCGCGCGGGCCGGTGGCGTGGCCCAGCGGATGGGAACCGCGCAGCACATGCCAGTGGGTGGTGCCGGAATCGAACCACACGTCCAGGGTGTCGCTGATCTTGTCGTACTGCGCGGCTTCGTCGCCGAGTAATTCGGCTGCATCCAGTTTGAACCAGGCCTCGATGCCTTGCTGCTCGACGCGCTGCGCCACCAGCTCCATCAGCTCGGTGGTGCGCGGGTGCAGGTCACCGCTTTCCTTATGCAGGAAGAACGGGATCGGCACGCCCCAGTTGCGCTGACGCGAGATGCACCAGTCTGGGCGCCCGGCAATCATGCTGTGCAGGCGCGCCTGGCCCCAGGCCGGGATAAATGCGGTTTCTTCGATGGCCGCCAGGGCGCGCTCACGTAAGGTGGCGCCCTGTACAGGCTGCGTGTCCATGCCGACGAACCACTGCGCGGTGGCGCGGTAGATCAATGGCGTTTTGTGTCGCCAGCAGTGCATGTAGCTGTGCTGAATGACCGAGTGCTTGAGCAGGCAACCGACTTCCTCGAGCTTAGCGACGATATTCGGGTTGGCCTTCCAGATGAACTGACCGCCGAAGAACGGCAGCGACTCGACATACACGCCGTTGCTCTGCACCGGGCTGATGATGTCGTCGTTGCTCATGCC
>JAIERF010000111.1 GCA_019747075.1 Pseudomonadaceae bacterium | reverse complement strand
CGGGCGTTGACCGAGCCTTCCAGGGTCAGCACGGCGAACACGTCGTCGGTGATTTCGGTGCTGAACTGGCGCAGTTCGTCGAGGCTCATTTCGGCCAGGTCCTTACCGCTTTGCACGCCGTATTTCACCGCGTGGCCGACGATCTCGTGGCAATCGCGGAACGGCAGGCCTTTGCGTACCAGGTAGTCGGCCAAGTCGGTGGCGGTGGAGAAGCCGCGGCGCGCCGCTTCGCGCATGATCTCGCGCTTGGGCTTGATTGCCGGAACCATGTCGGCGAAGGCCCGCAGCGAATCGCGCAGGGTGTCGGCGGCGTCGAACAACGGCTCTTTGTCTTCCTGGTTGTCCTTGTTGTAGGCCAGTGGCTGGCCTTTCATCAGGGTCAGCAGGCCCATCAGCGCACCGAACACCCGGCCGGTCTTGCCACGCACCAGCTCCGGCACGTCGGGGTTTTTCTTTTGCGGCATGATCGAGGAGCCGGTGCAGAAGCGGTCCGGCAGGTCGATGAACTGGAACTGCGCGCTGGTCCACAGCACCAGCTCTTCGGAGAAGCGCGACAGGTGCATCATCGCCAGGGAGGCGGCGGCGCAGAATTCGATGGCGAAATCGCGGTCGGATACGCCGTCCAGCGAGTTGCCGCCCACCTGGTCGAAACCCAGCAGCTCGGCGGTGATTTCGCGGGCGATCGGGTAGGTGGTGCCGGCCAGTGCGGCCGAACCCAGCGGCAGGCGATTGACCCGCTTGCGGCAGTCGACCAGGCGCTCGTAGTCGCGCGACAGCATCTCGAACCAGGCCAGCAAGTGATGACCGAAGGTCACCGGCTGGGCGGTTTGCAGGTGGGTAAAGCCGGGCATGATGGTGTCGGCTTCGGCTTCGGCCAGGCCGAGCAGGCCCTGTTGCAGGCGGGTGACTTCGGCCAGGATCAGGTCGATCTCATCGCGCAGCCACAGGCGGATGTCGGTGGCCACCTGGTCGTTGCGGCTACGGCCGGTGTGCAATTTTTTGCCGGTAACGCCGATGCGGTCGGTCAGACGCGCCTCGATGTTCATGTGCACGTCTTCCAGGTCGACGCGCCAGTCGAACTGGCCGGCCTCGATTTCACTCTGGATCTGCTTGAGGCCGGCTTCGATGGCGTCGCGCTCTTCCATAGTCAGGACGCCGACCTTGGCCAGCATGGTCGCGTGAGCGATGGAGCCGAGGATGTCGTGGCGATACAGGCGCTTGTCGAACTCGACGGAGGCGGTAAAGCGCGCCACAAAGGCGTCGACGGGCTCGCTGAAGCGGCCGCCCCAGGATTGGTTGGTTTTTTCGCTGCTCATGAAGGGCTCTCGGCAGGTGCAGAAAAACGGGCGGGCCACCGGTGGCAGCCTGCGCGGCAGTCAAAGTGCGGCAATAATAACAGGGTCGGCGGCTAAATCGCCGCCGAGCTTTGTCGCGGGCTGGGTGGCTGAATCTGTCTGCCAGGTCACGTTTTTATCGGCTCATGGGTGTTTCGGCGGGCTATTTGGGCTGGTGATGCCGGTCTGGCTTGCCGTCCGTCGGGGCGCGGGGGAGACTTCACGGATGGCTATCGACTGGTTACAAAAAGGCCGCGTCAGCGCGCCCATCGACGACGACTTCTTCATTCCCGAGCTGTGCCTGCCCGAGGCCTTGCTGGGCCTGGTGTTATTGGCCGAGCTGCTGGTGCTGGTGCTGGTGCTGGCCGAGCCCATGCACGAGGGCTTCAACTGGGTGCGCCTGGCCCTGACCTCGCTGTTTGTGCAGTGGATCGTGCTGCTCAGCGCCGCGCTATTTTGCCGCCTGCGGCCCTGGCTGGCGCGCTTGTCGCCGGTGCTGGCGGGCTGTTTGTGCTGTGCCCTGGTGGTGGCGCTGACCCTGGGCTGCACGGCGGTGGCCGACTATTACGAGCTGGGCGGGCCGTTGCCGCGTAACGGCGAGGTCAATCTGTACCTGCGCCACGCCTTGATCGGCCTGATCATGTCGGCCTTGTTGCTGCGTTACTTTTATTTGCAGAGTCAGTGGCGCCGCCAGGAGCAGGCCGAGTTGCGGGCGCGGCTGGAATCCTTGCAGGCACGCATCCGTCCGCACTTTCTGTTCAACAGCCTCAACAGCATCGCCAGCCTGGTGGCTATCGATCCGCTCAAGGCCGAGCAGGCGGTGTTGGACCTCTCCGATCTGTTCCGCGCCAGCCTGGCCAAGCCCGGCACGTTGGTGGCCTGGAGCGATGAGTTGGAGTTGTCGCGGCGTTACCTGTCGATCGAGCAATACCGCCTGGGCGACCGGCTGCAGCTGGACTGGCAGATTGACGGCCTGCCCGATGATTTGCCGATCCCACAATTGACCTTGCAGCCGCTGTTGGAAAATGCCTTGATCTACGGCATCCAGCCGCGCGTCGAGGGCGGTATGGTGCAGATCAAAGGCGACTATGACTATACGGAGGGTGTCTTCCAGTTGTGCGTCAGCAATCCCTGCGACCCGCTTGCCGAGCAGCAACCTTCGCGCGGCACGCACCAGGCATTGGCTAATATTGAGGCACGTCTGACTGCACTTTTTGGTCCAAATGCAAGTCTTAGTGTGGATCGCCGTGACGGACGGCACTACACCTGTCTACGCTATCCATGTGCGAGACTCATGCAGGAAGCCCGAGCAATATGAATGTCCTGATCGTTGATGACGAACCCCTGGCCCGTGAACGGCTTAGCCGCATGGTCGGGGAGCTGGAAGGTTGTCGTGTATTGCAGCCCTGTGCCAGCAATGGTGAAGAGGCGCTGGCGCTGATCGACAGCCTGAAACCCGACGTGGTGCTGCTGGATATCCGCATGCCCGGCCTCGATGGCCTGCAGGTGGCGGCCAAGCTGTGCGAGCGCGAGGCGCCGCCGGCGGTGATCTTCTGCACTGCCCATGACGAGTTTGCCCTGGAAGCCTTTCAGGTCAGCGCGGTGGGTTACCTGGTTAAACCGGTGCGCCCGGAAAGCCTGGCGGCGGCGCTGAAGAAAGCCGAGCGGCCCAATCGCGTGCAACTGGCGGCGTTGACCCGCCCGGCCCTGGATCACGCCGGTGGCCCGCGCAGCCATATCAGTGCGCGCACGCGCAAAGGCATCGAGCTGATTCCGCTGGAACATGTGATCTTCTTTATCGCCGACCATAAGTACGTGACCCTGCGCCATGAAGGCGGCGAGGTGTTGCTGGACGAGCCCTTGAAGGCATTGGAAGACGAGTTCGGCGAGCGTTTCGTGCGCATTCACCGTAACGCCCTGGTTGCCCGCGAGCGTATCGAACGCCTGCAGCGCACACCGTTGGGGCACTTCCAGCTGTATCTCAAAGGCTTGCATGGCGATCCGCTGATCGTCAGCCGCCGCCATGTGGCGGGTGTGCGCAAGCTGATGAATCACCTCTGAGTTGTCCGGCGGGTGCACCACCCGCCGGGCTGCCTTATCATGCCGGCGATCATTCGTTTCGAGAGCCGTCATGTCTATCCGCGAAATCCGCATCGCTACCCGCAAGAGTGCCCTGGCCCTGTGGCAGGCCGAATACGTCAAAGCCTGCCTGGAGCAGGCCCATCCGGGGCTGTTGGTCAGTCTGGTGCCGATGGTCAGTCGCGGCGACAAGCTGCTCGACGCGCCGCTGGCAAAAATCGGTGGCAAGGGCCTGTTCGTCAAGGAGCTGGAAACCGCCCTGCTGGACAATGAAGCCGACATCGCCGTGCATTCGATGAAGGACGTGCCGATGGACTTCCCCGAAGGCTTGGGCCTGTTCTGCATCTGCGAGCGCGAAGACCCGCGCGATGCCTTCGTTTCCAACACCTTCGCCAGCCTCGATGAGTTGCCGGCGGGCAGCGTGGTCGGCACCTCCAGCCTGCGCCGCCAGGCCCAGTTGCTGGCCCTGCGTCCGGACCTGAAGATTCATTTCCTGCGTGGCAACGTCAACACCCGCCTGGCCAAGCTGGATGCCGGCGAGTACGACGCCATCATCCTCGCCGCTGCCGGCCTGATTCGCCTGGGTTTCGGCGCGCGGATTCGTGCCTCGATCAGCGTGGAAGCCAGCCTGCCAGCCGGCGGCCAGGGCGCCGTGGGCATCGAATGCCGCAGTGCCGATGCCGAGATTCACGCCTTGCTGGCGCCATTGCACCACCGCGAAACGGCCCTGCGCGTGACCGCCGAGCGCGCCCTGAACAAGCATCTGAATGGCGGCTGCCAAGTGCCGATCGCCTGCTATGCCCTGCTGGAAGACGAGCAGTTGTGGCTGCGCGGCCTGGTGGGCCAGCCGGACGGTGGCCTGTTGTTGCGTGCCGAAGGGCGTGCGCCGGCCGCCGACGCCGAAGCGTTGGGTGTGCAGGTGGCTGAGGCGTTGCTGGCCCAAGGCGCCAGCGCCATTCTTGCGGCGGTGTATGGCGAGGCCGGCCAGGCGTGAGCGCCTGGCGCCTGTTGCTGACCCGTCCGGCGCCAGAGTCGGCCGCCCTGGCGGCAACGCTGGCGGCGCAGGGGGTGTTCAGCAGCAGCCTGCCGTTGTTGCAGATCGAGGCGCTGGCGGAAACTGCCGAACAGCGCGAGCTGATCCTGGCGCTGCCGCGTTACAGCGCGGTCATTGTGGTCAGCAAGCCAGCGGCCCGTTTGGGTCTCGAACTGCTCCATCGTTACTGGCCGCAAGTGCCCGCCGCGCCGCGCTGGTTCAGCGTCGGTGCCGCCACGGCGCAAATCCTGGCCGATGCCGGTGTGGCGGTTAACTACCCCCGTGACGGGGATGACAGCGAGGCCTTGCTGGCCTTGCCGGCCCTGGCGCAAGCGCTGGCAGGGCCCAGTCCGCGGGTGTTGATCATGCGCGGCGAAGGTGGCCGGGAATTCATCGCCGATTGCTTGCGCGGCCAAGGCGCCACGGTCGACTATCTGCCACTCTATCGCCGTGGTCAGCCGGACTACCCGAGCACGGCCTTGCTGGCGCAGCTGGACGGCCAGCAGCTGAATGCCGTGCTGGTCAGCAGTGGAGAAGGCTTTGCCCGTTTGCGCCAGCTGGCGGCGGATGACTGGCCGCAAGTGGCCCGTCGGGTAATGTTTGTGCCCAGCGCACGGGTGGCTGAACAAGCCCGTGCGGCGGGTGTCGAGATGGTTGTGGATTGTCGTGGCGCGAGCGCTGCGGCCCTGTTGGCGGCGTTGCGGGTAACCCCGCAGCCGGCCCCCTGATACAGAGGATGGATACGTGAGCGAAGCAGCCCCCGCGCAAGATGAAGTGCAAGTCGCCCCCGTGCAGAGCCCTGCGCCTGCCGCCGCGGCGCCCCGTGGTCGTGGCCTGGCCTCGTTGGCCCTGGTGCTGGCAGCCGCTGGCGTTGGATTGGCCGGTTGGGGCGCCTGGCAGGTGCGTGCCCTGCATGTGCAAAGCGAGCAGCAGCGCGAGGTGCTGGAGCAGACCCGCAGCCAGGCGCAAACCCTGGTGCAGCGCGAGCAGAGCCTGAGTGCACGGCTGGGGCAATTGCCCACGCCGGAGCAACTGGAAGAGCGTCGGCAGTTGTTGGCCAGCGTCCAGGGTGATCAGCAGCGCCTCGGCCAGCGTCTGGACAATGTGTTGAATGCCAGCCGTCAGGATTGGCGCCTGGCTGAAGCCGAACATCTGCTGCGCCTGGCCAGCCTGCGCCTGACCGCGCTGCAGGAAATCAACAGCGCCAAGGCTCTGGTGCAGGCCGCCGACCAGATTCTGCTGGAGCAGGATGATCCCGCTTCTTTTGCCGCTCGCGCCGAGTTGGCCAAGAGCCTGGAGGCTCTGCGCAGCCTGCAGCAGCCGGACCGCACGGGGATGTTCCTGCAATTGGGCGCCCTGCGCGAGCAAGTCGCCCAGCTCAACCCGCATGTGCCGGCGTTTGTCGACAACGGTGGCGTGCTCGCCAGCCTGGCCGCCGAGGGTGATGGCAGCAGTTGGTGGGCGCAGTGGCTGGAGCGGCTGTCGCATTACTTCCGTATCGATTTCAGCGCCGCCCAGGATATTCGCCCGGTGTTGTCCGGTCAGAGCCTGGCGCAGGTGCGTCTGGCCCTGACCCTGGCGCTGCAGCAGGCCCAGTGGGGCGCCTTGAATGGCGATGGGGCGGTCTATCAGAAGTCGCTGCAGCAGGCCCAGGGCGTGCTGGATGAGCAGTTCAATCAGGACAATCCGGCGGTACAGGCCTTGCGTGCCCGGTTGGGCGAGCTGGTCACCCAGCCGGTCAGCGTCGGCATGCCAGATTTGACCGCGGCCATGGCGGCGCTGCAGGCCTATGTGCAGCTGCGCGAGGCCGGCCCGGCGCCCACCGAAGCGTTGCCGGACGCCATTGTTGAGGACCCGCAGCCATGAAGCGCATTTTGCTGCTGACCCTGTTGG
>JAIERF010000325.1 GCA_019747075.1 Pseudomonadaceae bacterium | reverse complement strand
ATCGCCAGCGCCGTCGGCTTCGGCATGGCGCGCTGGTTTGCCTGGCGACAGCAGCGCCCACCCAGCAGCAGTGAACGTCTGCGCCTACTCGGTGTTTATGGCGGCATACTGGCCTTGCTCTACCTCGGTTTGCTCGGCCTGATGGTGCTCAAAGATGAACCGGGGCCCATGGGCCTGTTGCTGTTCGGCTTGCACTATTTTTGCTATCCCTTATTCGCCTGGCTGGCGTTAGCCGGGCACAACGGGCGACAGAAAATCTAGCTTTCGGCGCGCAGCAGGCGCGAGGGGCGTTGAGATGACAACAGGGCCACGCAAGCCATCAGCTATGCTGACAAGAGAAGCGCCAGCGCCTCTCTCCCCCCTGTAAGACGCCGAGGAGTACTCATGGGATCAGCCGTCACACGCCACCACTTCAATCTGGCCCGGCGCATTCAGTTGCAGATAGGCCTGGTGATTGCTCTGGCGATCATTGCCGTGACCTGGCTGAGTTATCAGAACAGCATGCGCAGCCAGCGCCAGCAGACCCTCGACAGCCTCAGTCAGCAAGTCTCGGCACGCACCCAGTTCGACTCTGAAGCATTTATCCAGGCCGAGCAGAACACCTACCTGCTGCGCGATGAATACCTTCGCCGCCTGCAGGAAGCCGCCGGACAAGACCCGACCCGCGAGTTCGAACACTGGTTCGTGCGCTACCCCGACGGTCTGATCCGCGTGCGCCCGGAGCTGGACGACTTCAAGCGTCAGCCATCGATTTATATCCGTGCTCAGGTGGCGTTGAACGACGATATCCGCCGCCAGGTGCTGGTGGCCTTCAAGCTCCTGCGGGAATGGGGCGCGCCGATGACCATGCGTTATTACTCGGCTTATATTGATTTGCCCGGTGTCGCCCTGATCATGTATTCGCCATCGGTCAACTGGGGCCAGCAGGCGGACAGCAGCAGCAACAACTTCGACTACCCACCGGTGCGCAACTCCGCCCCAGACCGTAACCCCCAACGCCTGAACACCTGGACTGAGGTGTACTACGACGACAAGGCGAGTATCTGGCTGCTCTCCAGCATCACCCCAGTGGATCAGCACGGCCAATGGCTGGGCACTGTATCCTAGGACATTGCCATCGACGCACTGCTGCAACGAACCACCGAAGAGCATGGCAGCGACAGCTATAACCTGATCATCGACGGCCAGCAGCGCCTGATCGCCCACCCGCAGTTGATGGACAAAATCCACCTCTCAGCGGGCAGTCTGCAATTGGACAAACTGGCCGACCCACTGCTGCAGGACATCACCCAGCAGGTGCGTACACTGCAACAATGGCCCGATGTACTGACCTCCAGCGATGGTAAGTATTACCTCGGTGTCGGGCGCATTCGCGGGCCCAACTGGTCATTCATTAGCGTCTACCCCAAAGCACGACTGGAAGAAAAAGCCTTCGCCTCCGCCAGCAGCATCCTGATCGCAGGTCTGATTGGCTTAGCCATTGAACTGCTGTTGTTGGCCTGGATCGTTCGTCATCAGGTCGCGCGCCCGCTGGGCCAGTTGCAACGCGCCACGCACTTGCTGGCCGCCGGCGCGCCGAGCCCGCCACTGCCCACCCGCCGCCGCGATGAGCTGGGCAAACTGGCGCGCAGCTTTGTGGCCATGACCGACAAGCTGCGCGCCCGCGATGAGGCCCTGACCATCCGGGCCAACGAACTGGAGCATGAGATCCAGCAGCGCCAGGAATCCGAGCTGGCCCGCCAGCGGCTGGCTGAACGCCTGTCGATTGCCGCCGAAGTGGCCTACTTGGGCGTATGGGAGTGGGACATCGGCAGCCAGCATGCCTCCTGGGACGCCCAGACTTATCGGCTCTACGGCCTTGAGCCGTTCAGCGTGGACTCCAGCCAGGACGCCTGGCTGGCGCTGCTCGTCGAGGACGAGCGGGCGCGCCTACGGCAGCTCCTGCGCACCTGCATCGACGGCCCCCATTCCCGCCATGAAACCGAGTACCAACTGAAGTGGCCAAATGGTGAGGTGCATTACCTGTCGTGCATCTTCCACGTCAGCTTCGACAACAACGGCAAGGCCAGCCGCCTCACCGGCGTTCAGGTGGACATCACCGAACGCAAACGGGTCGAGCAGCGCATCCTGCACATGGCCACCCATGATTCGCTGACCGGCCTGGCCAACCGCTTGCTACTGACCGATCGCCTGCAACAAACCATCCTGACCAACGAACGCAATCCCCATCTGATCGCGCTGCTGTTCATCGACCTCGACCACTTCAAGCAGGTCAATGACACCCTGGGCCACAGCCTGGGCGATGAACTGCTCAAGATGGTCAGCGGCCTGCTGTGCAATCAGGTGCGCAAAGGCGATACGGTGGCCCGCCTGGGCGGGGACGAATTTGTCATCTTGCTGCCGCACATCACCCACAGTGAAGACGCCATCCGAGTGGCGAAAAACGTCATCCAATGCCTGGGCGACGTTGTGCATCTGGAAGGTGCCAACCTGACCATCACCCCAAGCATCGGCATCGCCTTCTACCCGAATGACGGTCTGGATGCGGAAACCCTGCTGCGCAATGCCGACATTGCCATGTACCGGGCCAAAGCCCAGGGGCGCAACAGCTATCAGTGCTACACCGCCGATATGGGCGAACTGGCCAGCGAGGTCCTACGCCTGGAAATGGCCCTGCGCCAAGCCATCGAGCAGCAGGAGTTCGAGCTTTACTACCAGCCAAAAGTCGCCGCCGCCAGCCAGAAAATCATCGGTGCCGAGGCGTTGATCCGCTGGAACCGCCACGGCCAAGGGCAAGTACCGCCGGACAAGTTCATCCCGTTCGCCGAACAGCGCAACCTGATCCTCGGTATCGACCAGTACGTGCTGCGCCAGGCCTGCAGCCAGCTGCGCGAATGGCTTGATGCCGGCGTGCCGGGCCTACCAGTAGCGGTAAATTTGTCATCGGCCCACTTTGGCCGCGAGTCTCTGCTACCAGAACTGCAGGCCTTGCTCGACGAGTTTGCGCTGACGCCCGACCTGCTGCAGTTGGAGGTCACCGAAGGTCTGTTGCTGCAAGAAAGCTGCACCGTGCACAGCAACCTCGTCGGCCTGCGGCAACTGGGTATCAAAATCAGCCTGGATGACTTCGGCACCGGCTACTCGTCGCTTTCCTACCTGCACCGTTTCCCGGTTGATCAGCTGAAAATCGACCGTTCCTTTATCAGCAGCCTGAGCAGCGATGACCCCGACGCACCGCTGGTCAGCGCCATCATCAGCATTGGCCACAGCCTCAACCTGTCGGTGATTGCCGAAGGGGTGGAAAGCGCCGAGCAAGCCCAATTGCTGCACCGTCTCAACTGCGACGAGTTGCAGGGTTACTACTTCTCCCGACCGCTACCGGCAGCGGACTACGCCAAGCTGCTGATGCCAGAGAACTAAGCCGGGGCCAACTGAGGCTTGGGCCGGCGGAACACCAGGACGTTGCCGAGCATCACCAGCAGCAAGCCGAGCAAGGCCGGCGGCGTCCATTGATAGCCCTCGACCACGGCGGAGATATTCAGCGCCACCAGCGGGAACAGCACCGTGCAATAGGCCGCGCGCTCCGGCCCCATGCGCCCGACCAGGGTCAGGTAGGCAGTAAAACCAATCACCGAACCGGGAATCGCCAGGTACAGCAGCGAGCCGATATAGCGCGTGCTCCAATCGATCTCCAGCGGCGTACCACTGAGCAGGCAATAGCCAATCAGCAGGATGGCGCCGTAGGCCATGCTCCAGGCATTGGTGCTCAGTGGGCGGTAACCGGCTTTCTGCTGCAGGCTGGAGAGCAGATTGCCGGCGGAAAAACACAGGGTGCCCAGCAGCGACAAACCCAGCCCCAACAACGTCTCCCGGCTGGCCTCATGGCCGGCCAACTCCGGCCAGAACAACAGGCCAAGACCGCCCAGCCCCAGGGCACCGCCGGCCAGCACATTGGCAGCAATCCGCTGGCGCAGGAACAGCCGCGCATTCAGCGCATTCCACAGCGTGGCAGTGGAAAACACCACGGCGATCAGGCCACTGGGAATCCACTGGCTGGCGGTGTAGAAGCACAGAAAATTCAGGCTGAACAAGCACAAGCCCTGGGCCAGGCACAGCCCCTGGGTACGCCGATCCAGGCGCTGCAAGCCGCCGCTGAGCAGCAGCACGGCAAACAGCACCAGCGCCGCCAGGGCAAAGCGATAGGCGATGGAGGCGGCCAGCGCCACCTCACCCAATTGCAGTTTGATGGCGATCCAGGTGGTGCCCCAGATCAGCACGGTCAACAGGTACAAAAACAGGTTCATCAGACGGCTCCCAATCACGAAGCCAAAGTCTGCGCCGCCCAGGCTAAGCGCACTTGCACAAAGTTGCGCTTATCTAGGGTCTGTCACCCCATGCCGCGGTAAGCCGATGGAGATCAGCGCCGCCAGCAACACGAACGCCGAGGAAATCCACAAGCACGCCTCCAGCCCGTACGCCTGATACACCCAGCCCGACAGCAAGGTGCCGAGCAGGCGACCGAGAGCGTTGGACATGTAGTAGAAGCCCACGTCCAGCGAAACGCCATCGGCCTTGGCATAGCTGACGATCAGGTAGCTGTGCAGCGAGGAGTTGACCGCAAACAGCGCGCCGAACAGCAGCAAGCCGCCGATCAGCACCCACTCGGCCGGCAACGGGCTGCCCAGGCCCAGGGCAATCGCCGCCGGCAACCCGGCCAGCAGCAAGGCCCAGACAAACGCCGCGCGACCATCCGGCAGCTCACCGCGGGCCTTGCCGGTGATACTCGGCGCGAAGGACTGCACCACGCCATAACCGATCACCCAGGTGGCGAGAAACCCGCCCACCTGCCAGAAGTCCCAACCGAACACGGCGGACAGGTACACCGGCAGCGCCACCACAAACCACACATCGCGGGCACCGAACAGAAACAACCGGGCCGCAGAAAGAATGTTGATTGCCCGGCTCTTGGACAGGATGTCGCGAAACTTCGGCTTGCCGCTGGCCTTGCCCAGATCCTTCTGCAGCAGCCGCAAGCTGGCCAGCCAGATCAGCGCCAGCACGGCAGCCATGGCCAACACCGCACCGCTAAAGCCCAGCATGGCCAGAAGCGCGCCGCCCATAAAAAAGCCCACGCCTTTGAGCGCATTCTTCGAGCCGGTAAGGATCGCCACCCACTGGTACAGCCGGCCCTGCTCGCCATCCGGCACCAGCAACTTGATCGAGCTTTTCGCACTCATCTTGTTCAGGTCTTTGGCGATCCCCGACAGTGCCTGGGCGCCCATCACCCAGGGGATGGTCAGCCAGGCCGCCGGCACGGTGAGCATCAGCAAGGCGCCCACCTGCAGACCGAGGCCGATGTTCATGGTGCGATTGAGCCCCAGCCGCGCGCCTAGATAGCCGCCCAGCAGGTTGGTGACCACTCCGAAGATTTCATAGAACAGAAACAGCGCGGCGATCTGCAGTGGCGTGTAGCCGAGGCTGTGAAAATGCAGCACCACCAACATGCGCAGGGCACCATCGGTGAGGGTGAAGGCCCAATAGTTGCCGGTTACCAGCAGGTATTGGCGAACATCGGGGGGCAGGCGGGATAAAGCGTGCATCGGGTGATTCCTGAATATGCGGTGCCCCCGCCCTTCCCCCGCGCAGAGTGGGGGAAGAGCCGAGGGCCGTGCTCAGCCGGCCAAACCCACCAGCCGTGCCAGTTCCACGGTGCGGTTGGCGTAGCCCCATTCGTTGTCGTACCAGGCATAGATCTTCACCTGGGTGCCGTTGATGACCATGGTCGACAGCGCGTCGATGATCGACGAGCGCGGGTCGGTGCGGTAATCGATGGACACCAGCGGTCGTTCTTCATAACCGAGAATCCCGGCTAGCGGACCAGCGGCTGCGGCCATGAACAAGGCGTTGACCTCTTCCGCCGTGGTCGCCCGCTCAACCTCAAACACGCAATCGGTCAGCGAGGCGTTAGCCAGGGGCACGCGCACGGCGTGGCCATTCAGTTTGCCGCGCAGCGCCGGGAAGATCTCGGCAATCGCAGTGGCCGAACCGGTGCTGGTCGGGATCAGGCTCATGCCCGAAGCCCGAGCACGACGCAGGTCCTTGTGCGGCTGGTCGAGGATGCTCTGGGTGTTGGTCAGGTCGTGGATGGTGGTGATCGACCCGTGGCGAATGCCCAGGTGTTCGTGGATCACTTTGACCACCGGTGCCAGGCAGTTGGTGGT
>JAIERF010000088.1 GCA_019747075.1 Pseudomonadaceae bacterium | reverse complement strand
AACGCCTCGTAGCTCATCAGCGGCTGGTCCGGGTGCTGGGTCTGCATATGTTGCACATAGGTGTCGTAGTCGGGCATGCCCACCAGCATGCGGGCGGCCTGGCCGAGGTACTTGCCCATGCGGCTGAGATCATTGAACACAGCATTCTCCTCCATGCGTTGCCGGGCCTGCAGCGCAGCCCCGGTAGTCGGCCGACTCAAGCATCCGGCTGGGCCTGGAACGCGGTTTCCTTGTCACTGCGCTCTGGACGAATCCAGGCCGCACGCCCCACTTTCAGCGCGTAGAACAGGATGCTGAACACCACCACCAGGAACAGCACACTGAGCGTGGCGTTGGTGTAGGCGTTCATGATCACGTTCTGCATCTGCCCGAGGTCCTTGGCCGGTGCCAGTATCTGCCCCGCATCCAGGGCAGTCTGGTATTTCTTCGCCAGGGCCAGGAAGCCGATCGCCGGGTTGGCGTCGAACAGCTTGATCAGGCTCGCCGCCGTGGTGCAGATCAGCAGCCAAACAGCCGGCAGCAGGGTGACCCAGACGTACTGCTGGCGCTTCATTTTGATCAGCACCACGCTGCACAGCATCAGGGCGATACCGGCGAGCATCTGGTTGGAGATACCGAACAGCGGCCACAGGGTATTGATGCCACCCAACGGATCGATCACGCCCTGGTACAGCAAGTAGCCCCACAGTGCCACGCAACCGGCGGTGGCCAGCACGTTGGCACCCCAGGAGTCGGTGTGCTTGAGCGCCGGGACGAAAGTGCCGAGCAGGTCCTGCAGCATAAAGCGCCCAGCACGGGTGCCGGCATCCACCGCGGTGAGGATGAACAACGCCTCGAATAGAATGGCGAAGTGGTACCAGAACGCCATGCTGTTCTGCCCCGGCAACACCTGATGGAGGATCTGCGCGATGCCTACCGCCAGGGTCGGCGCACCGCCGGCCCGGTTGAGGATGCTGCTCTCACCAATGTCGCGGGCGACGGCGTCCAGCGCCTCGGGGGTGATGGCAAAGCCCCAGCTGCTGACCGTGGCGGCCACGCTGGCAACGTCGGCACCGACGATGGCGGGCGGGCTGTTCATGGCGAAGTACACGCCGGGTTCGATGATCGAAGCGGCAACCATGGCCATGATCGCCACCATGGACTCCATCAGCATGCCGCCGTAACCGATGTAGCGGGCATGGGACTCATTGGCCAGCAGCTTGGGCGTGGTGCCCGAGCTGATCAGCGCATGGAAGCCCGACACCGCGCCACAGGCGATGGTGATAAACAGGAACGGAAATAGAGCCCCCTTCCACACCGGGCCGGTGCCGTCGGTGAACTGAGTCAGCGCCGGCATCTTCAGCTCGGGCGCGAGGATCAGGATGCCGACAGCCAGGGCCGCGATGGTGCCGATCTTGAGAAAGGTCGACAGGTAGTCGCGCGGCGCCAGGATCAGCCACACCGGCAGCACCGCAGCGACAAAGCCGTAGCCCACCAGCATCCAGGTGATCTGCTCGCCGGTGAAGGTAAACACCACCGACCAGTAGGGGTCGGTGGAAATCGCCCCGCCCAGCCAGATCGAGGCCAGTAGCAGGGCCACGCCGATCAGGGAAATCTCACCAATGCGGCCGGGGCGCAGGTAGCGCATATAAACGCCCATAAACATCGCAATCGGGATGGTCGCCATCACCGTGAACATGCCCCACGGGCTGTGCGCCAGGGCCTTGACCACGATCAGCGAGAGCACCGCGAGGATGATGATCATGATCAGGAAGCAGCCGAACAGGGCGATGGTGCCAGGCACGCGGCCCATTTCCTCACGCACCATGTCGCCCAGCGAGCGGGCGTTGCGACGGGTGGAGAGGAACAGGACCATAAAGTCCTGCACCGCACCGGCCAGCACCACCCCGGCGATCAGCCACAGGGTGCCGGGCAGATAGCCCATCTGTGCGGCAAGCACTGGGCCGACCAATGGGCCGGCGCCGGCAATGGCGGCAAAGTGGTGGCCGAACAGCACATGCTTGTTGGTCGGCACGAAGTCCAGGCCGTCGTTGTTGAGCACCGCCGGGGTGGCCCGATGCGGGTCCAGCTGCATCACCTTGGTGGCGATAAACAGGCTGTAGTAACGGTACGCGACCAGATAGAGGGCCACCGCGGCCACCACTATCCACAAGGCGTTGATCGCTTCGCCGCGGCGCAAGGCCACAACCCCCAAGGCACAGGCGCCCACCACGGCCAACACTGCCCAAGGCAGGTGGCGCAACAGGCTGTTGTTATTATTCATATGATCCCCCAACGAATGAACGCAATAGCTACCGCGCAAGCCTAGCCGATCGGCCAGGAAACAGTATCCGACCATAGCCGTACAGTATTCGCGAAAAAGGCTGTTCTGCTCGCGCCGATTCATCTACTGGCGACGCCGGGGCTGCGCCTTGGCTATAGTGAACAAAACCCTATGAGGAGTCTGGTAATGAGTGACACCACTAACGAGCGTCGGCGCTTTCAGCGCATTGCCTTCGATGCCGCCACCGAGCTGCTGCAAGGCCCGCACCGCTGGGATGTGGAGCTGCTTGACCTGTCCCTCAAGGGCCTGCTGATCCGCCGCCCGGCAGACTGGGACGGCGATCCTGCCCACCCCTTCCTCGCCAACATCAGCCTGGCCAGCGACATTCAGGTGCAAATCGAAGTGGAGCTGGCGCGCACCCACGACGGCCAGCTCGGCTTCGTCTGCCGGCATATCGACCTCGATTCCATCAGCCACCTGCGCCGCCTGGTGGAACTCAACCTGGGCGACGAAAGCCTGCTGGAACGCGAACTGGCGGCACTGGGCGAAGAAGACCAGGCCTGACGCGAATATAAAAAAGGGCGCCAATCGGCGCCCTTTTTTACATGTTCCCGGATAACCCCAGGCTATTCGAACAAGGCATCCAGCGCCTGCTCCAGGCGCGTCACCGCGATCACCTGCAAGCCGGGCGGCGCCTCTTTCGGCGCGTTGCCCTTGGGCACGATGGCGCGTTTGAAGCCATGCTTGGCCGCCTCCTTCAAACGCTCCTGGCCGCTGGGCACCGGGCGAATCTCCCCGGACAACCCCACCTCGCCAAACACCAGCAAGTCATGGGGCAACGGCTTGTTGCGCAGGCTGGACATCACCGCCGCCAGCAGCGCCAGGTCGGAGGCGGTCTCCAGCACCTTGACCCCGCCGACCACGTTGAGAAACACATCCTGATCGTAGGTCGGAATGCCACCGTGGCGGTGCAGCACCGCCAGCAGCATGGCCAGGCGGTTCTGATCCAGGCCCAGAGTGACGCGCCGCGGGTTGGCCATATGACTGGTGTCGACCAGCGCCTGCACCTCCACCAGCATCGGCCGAGTGCCTTCCCAGGTGGCCATCACCACGCTGCCCGGCACTTCTTCCTGGGCGCGGGTGAGGAAGATCGCCGAGGGGTTGGACACTTCCTTGAGGCCCTTGTCGGTCATGCCGAACACACCGAGCTCATTGATCGCGCCGAAGCGGTTCTTCACCGCGCGCAGCAGGCGCAGACGGCCATCGGATTCGCCCTCGAAATACAGCACGGTATCGACCATATGTTCGAGCACCCGCGGGCCGGCCAGAGCGCCTTCCTTGGTCACGTGGCCGACCAGGAAGATTGCCGTACCGCTCTGCTTGGCATAACGCACCAGCAGCGCCGCACTCTCGCGCACTTGGGCCACGCCGCCGGGGGCGGACTGCAGCTGCTCGGTGAAGATGGTCTGAATCGAGTCGATCACCATGACCTTGGGCTTTTCCCGCTTGGCGGTTTCGATGATCACCTCGATACAGGTCTCGGTCATCACCTTGAGCCGGTCTTGCGGCAGGTCGAGGCGCCGCGCGCGCATCGCCACCTGCTGCTGCGACTCTTCGCCGGTCACATACAGCGCCGGCATGCGGGCGGCGATGTTGCACAGGGTCTGCAACAGGATGGTCGACTTGCCGATGCCCGGATCGCCGCCGATCAGCACCACCGAACCATCCACCAGGCCACCGCCGAGCACCCGGTCCAACTCGGCCGACGAGGTGGAAAAGCGCGGCACTTCCTCGACACTGACCTCGGCCAGGGTTTTCAGCTGCGCCTGCTCGCCGGCCCAGCCGGCACGCCCGCTGGGCGCGGCACTGTGGGCTTCGATCAGGGTTTCGGTCAGGGTGTTCCAGGTGCCGCACTCAGCGCACTGCCCGGCCCACTTGGGAAAGGTCGCGCCACATTCGGTGCAGCCATACATGCGCTTGGCCTTGGCCATGGGGATCTCCGCGAACCGCAAAAGCGCCGATCATAGCGGTTGCCATGCGCGCCGGCATCAGCTGCCGGGCTGCTGGCTGGCCTTGGCCCGTTCGCGCAGCTTCTGTTCGGCCAGTTTGTAGACCACGTAGTACTTGTAGATATTGCCGACGTAATCCACGGTTTCACGGCCGACGATGCGCGCCGCCGCCTGCTCGACATTGCCGAACCAGACGTTCGGGTCCAGCCCGGATTTTTCCGCCAGGCGGCGAAACTTCATCAGGTTGCCGGGGCCGGCGTTGTAGGCGGCAAAGCTCATCAGGGTGCGATTGACCGGCGTCAGCTCCGGATCATCCAGGTACTTGTCGGCCAGCAGGCGCATGTATTTGCTGCCGGCCTCGATGTTCTTGTCCACGCTGGTGTCGATGCCCTTGATCCCCACCGCCGGATCGGCAGCGGTGCTCGGCAACAGCTGCATCACCCCGACGGCCCCCGCCCGGCTACGTGCACGCTGATCCAGTTGCGACTCCTGGAAACCTTGCGCCATCAGCATCAGGTGGTCGAAGTCGTAGGTTCCCGCATGCTTCTGGAACACGCCGACCAGCGCCTTGAACTTCTGCATCTCGGCTTGCGAGGTGGCGTTGAGCACGCGCTGGTTGTTCTTGAAACGCCGCATGGAGATGTTACCGAACTCACTGCCAATCTTGTGTTCTTTAACGAACGCACTCAGCACCTGCTGGAACTGCGGGCTGCTTTTGCGCAGCGCCCAGCTCAGTTTGCCACCCTGATGCAGGTAAACGCCCGCCTGGATCTGCATGTCGGTGTACAGCGACTGCCACAGCTGGGCGATATGCTGATCGGCCACGGTCATGCCGTACAGCCCGGCATTGACCATTTGCAGCAGGTCCTCGGTTTCCAGGTTCTCGTTGGCTGGCATGATCTTCACCGGCGCCAGGCCTTGGGCCTTGAAGCGCTCGTTGAGCGCCACTAGGTGCTCGAAATAGCTGCTTGAGGCGCGCACGTAGACCTCTCGCCCGGCGAGGTCTTCGAGGCGCTGGATCTTCGCGCTACCCGGTGCACTGACGATCACTTCATTGATTTCACTCGCCCCAGGATCAGAGAAATCGACCGTCTGCTGCCGCCCCTCAGTAATGGTCAGGCCACCCGCGGCAAGATCACCTTCACCGGCCAGCAGCTTGGGCAGCAACTCGTTGCGCGCCGTGGGCAGGAACATCACCTGCCAACGCTGGGCCTTGTCGGCAAAGGGTTGGTTCTTGTTCAGCCAGGTCTCGAAGGCCTTGCCAAAGGCATAGGTGATACCCTCCTGGCGACCGCGGTCGACCAGATAGAAGGTCTTGCTGTAGGGCACCAGGATGCGCACCATGCGCCGCTCGCGCATGCCGTCGAAGTCACCGACCCAGGCCGGCGGCACGGGCAGGACCATGGCATCGATATCGGACTCTTCCTGCGCACTCAACTGCGCCGGCAGTAATCCCCCACGGCCGGGCTCCTCTGCCCAGGCCAAAGAACTACACCCCAGCACCAACAGTAAGCAGCAGTAATACACGCGACTCATCGTCCACACTCCTGTTGCATGAATAGGCACGACCACGGCGTCAGGGGCTCGGAACGGCACCACCGGCAACACGCCACGCCACGCCACGCCACCAGCATCTGAGCAGGAAATGCTAGACCAAGGCTTGACCGCGGTCAGCTCAATGACACCCGCGAGCGGGCGTTGAGCCGCTCGGCAAGCGGCGCTAGAACCCCCAGATCGGCACCCGGAAAGCTAGTGTTGCAGATCGAGTAGGAGGCGGATTTACATCCGCCGTCCTCTCACACCACCGTACGTACGGTTCCGTATACGGCGGT
>JAIERF010000041.1 GCA_019747075.1 Pseudomonadaceae bacterium | reverse complement strand
TGCCTGGTGATGCGCACCCAGATGGCCAACCGCCAAGTGGCTTTTGTGGTGCTGGACGCCTTCGGCAAATACACCCATATGGCCGACGCCAACCGCCTGAAGAAGTGGCTGGAAACCGGCAAGATCACCCCGGTGGCGCCGGCCGCTCTGGCTTACAAACAGCAGAAAATGGCCCAGCGGCAACTGCACGCTGCCCAGTAACCATTGCACCACTGGCCCGTGCGATGCACGGGCAAGGCTGACCTCGATGAACCTCAACCAAGTCACCCTTGCCGTCAGCGATGTCGCACGGGCGATCGGGTTTTATCAGCACCTGGGTTTGCAGCTGATTGTTGAAAACCTGCCGGAGTACGCCCGTTTTTGTTGTCCGGACGGCGCGGCCACGTTCTCCGTTAGCCGGGTTGAACACGTGCAGCCGAGCCAGAGCCTGATCTACTTCGAGTGCGACGCGCTGGACGCCACGGTGCAGCGTTTGCAGACCTTGGGTGTGCAGTTCAGCATGCTGCCTACCGACCAGCCCTGGCTGTGGCGTGAGGCCTACCTGAGTGATCCCGACGGCAATCTGCTGTGTCTGTATCGCGCGGGCAGTCAGCGACTTAACCCGCCCTGGCGGCTGGCTTAAATTGGGCCGATAAAAAAGCCGCTGCAAGCCTTGGGCTGCAGCGGCTTTTTGTTGCCGGTGATGCTTACAAACGGGCGCCGCGCACGCCGTCGGCCAGTTCACGGCACAGGCCTAGCACGCCGTCGATGGCGTGCTGTGGCGAGGCGGCGTTGGCGATCTGGTCGATCAGCGCCGAGCCGACGACCACACCGTCGGCCAGGCGGGCGATGGTCGCCGCATGTTCCGGGGTGCGGATGCCGAAGCCGATGCTGATCGGCAGGTCGGTGTGCCGGCGCAGGCGCGCCACGGCCTGTTCGACGTGCTCCAGAGTCGCGGCCCCAGCGCCGGTGACGCCGGCCACCGAGACGTAATAGACGAAGCCGGAGCTGCCGTTGAGTACGGTCGGCAGACGCGCATCGTCGGTGGTCGGGGTGGTCAGGCGGATAAAGTCTAAACCGGCGGCCTGGGCCGGGTCGCAGAGGTCTTCGTTATGTTCTGGTGGCAGGTCGACGACGATCAGGCCATCAACCCCAGCGGCTTTGGCTTCCTCGATAAAGCGCGGCACGCCGTAGTGGTGGATGGGGTTGAAGTAACCCATCAGCACCAGTGGGGTGTCGCTGTTGCCGGCGCGGAATTCGCGAACCATCTGCAGGGTTTTGACCATGTCCTGGTGGCCGCCCAGGGCGCGGATGTTGGCCAGCTGAATCGCCGGGCCGTCGGCCATCGGGTCGGTGAAGGGCATGCCCAGCTCGATCACATCGGCGCCGGCCGCCGGCAATCCTTTCAGTATGGACAAAGACGTGGCGTAGTCCGGGTCGCCGGCGGTGACGAAGGTCACCAGGGCGGCGCGGTTCTGTTGTTTCAGCTCGGCGAAGCGGCTCTGTAGGCGGCTCATGCGTGTTGCTCCTGCTCGGCTTGTTCCATGTAGTGCATAACGGTTTGCATGTCTTTATCGCCACGCCCGGACAGGTTGATCACCATCAGGTGATCTTTTGGCAGGGTCGGTGCGCGCTTGAATACTTCAGCCAGGGCGTGGGCACTTTCCAGGGCTGGGATGATGCCTTCCAGGCGGCAGCACTTGTGGAAGGCTTCCAGGGCTTCGTCGTCCTTGATCGAGCAGTACTCGACGCGGCCGATTTCATACAACCAGGCGTGTTCCGGGCCGATGCCAGGGTAGTCGAGGCCGGCGGAAATCGAGTGAGCGTCGATGATCTGGCCATCGTCGTCCTGCAGCAGGAAGGTGCGGTTGCCGTGCAGCACGCCCGGTACGCCGCCGTTCAGGCTGGCGGCGTGCTTGCCGGTGGCGATGCCGTGGCCGGCCGCTTCGACGCCGATCATCTGCACGCTGGTGTCATCCAGGAACGGGTGGAACAGGCCCATGGCATTCGAGCCACCGCCGATGCAGGCCACCAGGCTGTCGGGCAGACGGCCTTCCTTCTCGAACAGTTGCTCGCGGGTTTCCTTGCCGATGATCGCCTGGAAGTCACGCACCATTGCCGGGTACGGGTGTGGGCCGGCCACGGTGCCGATCATGTAGAAGGTGCTGTCGACGTTGGTCACCCAGTCGCGCAGGGCTTCGTTCATCGCGTCCTTCAGGGTGCCGGTGCCGGCGACGACCGGGATCACGGTGGCGCCCAGCAGCTTCATGCGGAACACGTTGGCCTGCTGGCGGTCGATGTCGGTGGTGCCCATGAAGATCACGCATTCCATGCCAAAGCGCGCGGCCACGGTGGCGGTTGCCACACCGTGCATGCCGGCGCCGGTCTCGGCGATGATGCGTTTCTTGCCCATGCGCCGGGCCAGGAGGATCTGGCCGATGCAGTTGTTGATCTTGTGCGCGCCGGTGTGGTTCAGCTCTTCACGTTTGAAGTAGATCTTCGCGCCGCCGCAGTGCTCGGTCAGGCGTTCGGCGAAATACAGCGGGTTGGGCCGGCCAACGTAGTCGCGCTGGAAGTAGGCCAGCTCTTCGATAAAGGCCGGGTCGAGCTTGGCCGCTTCGTACTCGCGGGCCAGGTCGTGGATCAGCGGCATCAGGGTTTCGGCGACGTACTGACCGCCGAAGTGGCCAAACAGGCCCTTGGCGTCAGGGCCATTGCGCAATGAAGTCATGAGGGTGCTCCCAGGCGTGCTGTCCTCCCTGCATAGGCAGAGAGGGTGGGTGGACAATGGCGCCATTCTACCCCTGGCTGCCCGGCTGAAAAGCGATTAGATTGCGTTGATCTGTCAGGAAAACTCACCAATACCATGAGCCGAGAACTGCCCCCGCTGAATGCCTTGCGCGCCTTCGAAGTCGCGGCACGTCTGCAAAGCGTAAGTCTGGCGGCAGACGAGCTGCACGTCACCCACGGCGCGGTGAGTCGGCAGATTCGTGCGCTGGAGGCACAGCTTGGTGTGGCCCTGTTCGTCAAGGACGGCCGCGGCGTCAAGCTCACCGAGGCGGGTATGCGCCTGCGTGATGTGGCCTTCGACACCTTCGAGCGCTTGCGCGAGGTGTGCGCCGAGCTGCAACGGCAGACCCGCGATGCGCCCTTCGTCCTCGGTTGTCCGGGCAGCTTGCTGGCGCGCTGGTTTATCCCGCGCCTGGACCGCCTCAACCGCGAGTTGCCGGAACTGCATCTGCAACTGTCCAGCAGTGAGGGCGATCTCGACCCGCGCCGCCCAGGGCTGGACGCCACCCTGCTGTTCGCCGAGCCGCCGTGGCCGGCGGATATGCAGGTCTACGAACTGGCCAGCGAGGCCATCGGCCCGGTGCTCAGCCCCCGGCATGTGCGCGCCGACCAGCTGCAGCATGCCGCACCGGCGGCCCTGCTGGCCGAGCCGCTGCTGCACACCAGTTCGCGGCCGCAAGCCTGGCCGGCCTGGGCCGAGCGCAACGGCCTGGCGCCGCAGGCGCTGACCCTCGGCCAGGGCTTCGAGCACCTGTATTACTTGCTGGAAGCAGCCGCGGCCGGCCTGGGCGTGGCCATCGCGCCGCAACAACTGGTGGCCGACGACCTGGCCGCCGGCCGCTTGATCGCGCCCTGGGGTTTTGCCCAGACCCGCGCCAAACTGGCCCTGTGGGTGCCGCTGCGCACGCGCGACCCGCGGGCGGCCAAGTTGGCAGAATGGTTGCGCGCCGAGCAGGCTTAGGTGTAATTGTCATGCTTTTAGTGCTCTTATTCCGCAGGCCTCGGCAATACTCACTGAATCGTTGTTTATGCTGTTTAAAACAAGCGGTAGCCATTTCAATCTTGAGGGACGCAAGCCAATGAATATGTCGCGTAAGTTGTTGCTGGGCACCGCGTTGAGCGGTCTGCTGTTAAGTGGTTGTGTGTCGAAAGTCACCGAGCAAAGCCAGTACTCCGGCTTCCTGCCCAACTATGACGGCTTGCAGGAAGTCACCACGCCGAGCGGTCAGAAGGCCATGCGCTGGATCGCCCCAGGCTTCCAGGCCTCGGCGTACGACACCGTAGTGTTCAAGCAGCTCGACCTGTACCCGGCGCCCAAGCCGACCGAGCGGGTCAATCTGCAGACCCTGCAGGAGTTGCAGAGTTACACCAGCACCGCGGTGAAATCCGCGCTGGTGCAGAACTACCAGGTAGTGTCGAGCACGCAGTCCGCCGCGAAGGGTGCGCGAGTGCTGATCCTGCGCGCGGCGATTACCGGCGTGTCGGCTTCCAATGAAGGCATGAAGTGGTACGAGGTGGTGCCGGTTGCGGCGGTGGTTGGCACTGTGTCGGCGGCAACCGGTCACCGCGACCAGAACACCGAGCTGTATATCGAGGCCGATCTTATCGATGCCGCTACCGGTCTGCCGGTCGGCAAGGTGGTGCGCAAGGTGTTCGGCAAGACCCTGGAAAACGACAGCCAGGCGATCAGCGCCAATGACTTCAAGGCGGCTATCAAGGACGTGACCGACGATATGCGCAAACTGATGAAGTAACTGCCAGACCGGCGCCTGGTGGTCTTTTACCGCCAGGCGCCATTTGTTACTCCCCTCTGTCGGCAACCGACGCTCCCCGATTTGCCCCCCGCCCCAGGCTTGACTAGCGTTGAGGTATCTCTCACCGAGGATGCCGCCATGCCCAGCCACCACACCTACAAGAAAATCGAAGTCGTCGGCTCATCGCCCACCAGCATTGAGGATGCCATCGACAATGCCCTGGCCGAGTGCGCCAAAACCCTGCACAACATGGACTGGTTCGAGGTCACCGAGACCCGCGGCCATATCGAGAATGGCAAGGTTGGCCACTATCAGGTCACCCTCAAGGTCGGCTTTCGCATTACGGGCAGCTAGGGTCTAGTGCTTATCACTGTCACAGTCTGTGCACTATGCTGAGTACCTGCTTGGTCGCCTATGGCTGGCCGAGTAGCCGAGGACCGTAATCACAACGAAGGAGCGTTATTGATGATCAAGCAACTCGTGTTGGGGCTGGGTTTGTGCGCCATGAGCGGCGTTTTGCTGGCCGCCCCCAAGCCGTGTGCCGAACTGCAGGCGGAAATCGACGCCAAGCTCAAGGCCAAGGGCGTCGCGACTTACAGCCTGGAAGTGGTGGACAAGGGCACGGCCGGCGATAAGCCCGTGGTCGGCAGCTGCGAGGCGGGTAGCAAGGAAATTACCTACACCCGCGGCTGAGCTGTCGCTCTCGATAAACCGGGCAATGCCCGGTTTTTTACGCCGCTAAAACCTGATTGCGGGTGTGCAGCGCCGCTTAAACGCTGCCGCAGCGCAGGGTCTTGCCCCGTACCAGCACCTGCTGCTGGCTGTCATACAGCCGTGCCCAGGGGCGGTAGCCCTGTTGCCCGGCCTTGAGCCGATAGCGCTGGCCGGCAACAAAGCTCGGGAAGCGCAGGTGCAGTCGGCAGGTGCGGGTTTGCAGTTCTGCCATGCCGTCATGGCCGCCGCTGGGCACGTCGAATTGCAGGCGTACTTGCAGGTCATGCGCGCCGGGGCTGACCTGAAAATAACGCCCATCATTGACCGGTCGGCCGTCCAGGCGATCGGCCATCAGCACGTTGCCGGGTACGCTGCTCAGCTCGATCCACGCCTGCTGCGGGTCAACCGCCGGCAGCGGCCCGGCGCATGCCTCGAGCAGCACGAGTAAGGGGAGTAGCAGGCGGTGGCGCACGAGGGCTCCTGATTCGCTGGCGGTCAATGTTCGAGGGTTTTCGCCACGCCGCTGAGCAGTTGCTGAAACAGCAGGTCTTGTTCGGCGGCGTTTTTGAATAGCGCGTGGATGCGGTCGCTGGACTCGGTCAGCAGGTGCATTAGGGTGTCTTCTTCCGTGCCGGTCAGGCACAGCTGGGAGAATTCATGGTGCAGGGCATCGAGCATGGTCTGCAGCTCGCTGGTGCTGCTGCGGGTGACCTCCATTTTGGCCTGCTCCATTTCCGCGATCATCTGTTGCAGCACCGCGGCAGTGGCTTGGATGCGTACGGCCCGCTCGCGGGCATAACGTTCGGTGATCATGGCCTGGCAGCGCGCCTCCAGGCCATTGCCGATGTAGCAGATAT
>JAIERF010000309.1 GCA_019747075.1 Pseudomonadaceae bacterium | reverse complement strand
CCAGCCACAACTCGCGACGACCACGGCGGTGGGCGAAGATCATCAGCGGCAAGGCGATCAGCGTCCACACCAGCGACAAGCCCGCCTGCACCAGCATCGACTGCAGCAGCGGCTCCACGGCATAAGGCACAGCGGCCCAGTGATGCACGGCACGCAGCACCGCCGCCGTGAGCAAGGCGAACAGCGAGGCACCGGCCAGCAGTTGCACCAACGCAGCCGTGCGCTCAGGGCTCCAGCCCAGTGCTGGCAAACCACTGCGCAACCACTGGGTCACGCCGAACAGAGCAAACAGCAACCCCAACTCCAGCGGGTTGATCAGCGGCAGATAAGGCAACGGCTCGGCGGCGCCATCGCTGACGACAGTGGCCAGCCAGAACCACGCCAGCATCAGCGCAGCCAGAGGTGCCGCCGCCAGCAGCCGGTACTCACGCCCATACTCCGCCACCGGCCAGGGTAGACGCCGTGGCTGTGCCATCAGCCACAGATAGGCGCTTGGCAGCAGCGCCCAGCCCAGCCAGCGCCAGGCGTTGTAGTGCTCGGCCAGCAGCGCCAGCAAGTAACGCAATTCCAGCGCCAGTACCGCGAGCAGCAACCAGCAGCCGAGCACATGGCTGGCACTCAGGGCGCGCGTGGGCAGCAACGCCGCCAACCGCCGCAGGCCGACAAAATGCACGGCAAACACCAGCAACCAGGCCAACCAGGCAAGGTGCGCGGCCGGGTTCCAACTGCTCGACCAGCTCAGGGCCAATACAACGCTGGCGAGCGGGATGTGCAGGGTCTGCAGCCGAGCCAGGGCGCGCCAGTCGCAGCGCTTGGCCAGCAAGCTGACCAGCGCCGCACTGCCGGCCAGGGTCAGCAACAGCAGCGTGGCCTGCCAAGGGCCCGGCACAAACCGCCAGACCTCGCTGACCCAGGCCAGGGCCCACCAACCGGTGCCCCAGACCAGCAGCAATTGCGACAAGCGCTCCAGGCTCAAGCGGCCCAAGTCGCCGGCACTCTCACGACGCACCACCTGTTGCAGGCGCCAGGCGCCAACCAGCGCGGCCAACCCCAGCACCAAGGGCGTCCAGAAACCGGCATGGGCCAGCGGACTCAAGCCGGTACTGCTCAACACCCCCAACAGCAGCGGGCTGGCACCCAGGAACGCCACACCGCCCACCACCTGCAACAGCAGGCCGAAGATAAAACTGGCGCGCTGTTGCAAGTGCAGGCTGAGCCAGATAATCAGCAAACCGCTGCCACCCCACACCGCGCTGGCGGTTTGCCAGGGCAGCACGAACAGCACCGCCAGGTTGATCAGCAGCAGGCCAGCCAGCAGCACCAGCGACAGCCCGCGCAACAAGCGCACATCGCTGCGCACCAGTTGATCACGGGCGGCAAACAGCATGCCGCCGATCAGCGCCAGGCCAATCAGCGAGGCCGTCATCAAGCCGCGCCAACCGGCACTGAATACCCCACCGGCGCCATCCTGGGCGGTATCCAGCTGCAACAGAAACAGCGCACCACCGAGCAACTGCACGGCAAAGGCGCTGAACAGAAAACTGCGTGACTGGATGCGCAGGCCGACGATCAGCGTCGCCAGCCCGGCCAGCGCCCAGCAGATGGCCGTTACTTCCGCGGCGAAGTTCAGCGGCGCGATCAGGTAGAGAGACGCCAGCCCGGCACAGGCCAGCAGCGGCAGGCCACGGCGCTCCCAAGCCTGACTCAGCGCGGGTGCCGCCAGACGCAGCTGACGATGGGTGAACAACAGCGCCGCACCAAGCATCAGCGCACCGAGCGGCGCACCGTCGAGCACGGTATCGCTACCACCCTGCAAGCTGCCGAGAAAGGCCAGCCCGGCCGCCGCCTGCAGGAACAAGGCAAAGGCCCGCGCCAGACGCCGTTGCTGGCGCAAGCCAAGCCAGAAAATACCAGCGCCCTCCACCGCCCAGGCCGCCGACGTCCAGCGTGCATCCAGGCCCAGGGGAATGGCCAGGGTGGCAAAGATCACCCCCAGCGCCAGGCAGGTTTCCACCAGCAGCAGGGCGCGACCCGGCACTTTGGCACTCAGCAGCCGCGCCAGCAGCAGGTAAAACAGGCCCAGCCCCAGGGCACTGAAGGCCGCGGCGAACTCGATATGCTGGACCAGCCCGTACTGCAGGCCAAAGCCAATCAGCGGCGGGCCGAAGAGGATGGTGCCGTCGACATAATCGCCCTGACGCGCCGACCAGCGCAGCAGCTCGCCGCAGCTGCCATCCACCGGCAAGCCCGCGGCTTCCAGCAACTTGCGCCGGGCGAACAGCAGACCGATGCCGACGTACATGAGAAAGAACAGGATCAGGAACGGCTCGGTACTGGCCAGCAGCTCCGGCTTATAGGAGCGCAGGCCCCAGGCGAAACCGATACCGAAGGTGCCGACGAAGCCGATCAGGTTGAGCAGGCGCCAGGCCTTGAACCAGGAAATGGCGAAGATGCCGGCATTCAGCAGGGCAAAGTAGCTGAACAGCGCCACATGGTTGCCGCTGCCGGTGGAGGTCAGGATCGGCGCGGCAAAACCGCCCAACGCGGCAGCAGCCGCCAGCCCGAGAGCATCCTGGGCAATCGCCAGAATGGCCGAACAGAGGGTGATTACCACCAACAAACCGAGGGCTTCCCCGGAGCTCAGCAGAGGATGCAAGCGCATCGCAGCAAACACCGTCAGGTACAGCACAGCGATGCCGGTGCCTTGCAGCATCAAGCCGTAGTTGGCATTGCGCAGACGCAGCCACCAACCCAGGCCAAGCAGCGCCACGGCGCTGGCCGCGACCCCGGCATAACGCACCTGCACCGGCACCACCATGCCTTCGGTGGCATAGCGCAGGAGAAAGGCCAGGCCGAGGAATAACAGCAACACACCGACCCGCAGCACGGTATTGCCGCCAAACAGCCAGGCCTGGGCCGCGTCGATGGCGCGCTCCAGCGGCGAAGGCTCGCGCGGCACTGGCGGAGCCTTGGGCAGCACCGGCTGCGGCGCCACCACGACCGGCTCGGCCATCCACACATTGGCGGGCAACGGGGTCGACGCCGCCACGACCGGGTGCTCAAGCAGTTCGTCGGGCAGTTCCCAGACCAGCTCGTCATCGGCGGGCGCTGCGGCCGTGTCCATCGGCACGGCACTGGCCGCTGGCGGCGGCTCAGCCACCGCAACAGGGGGTGTCTGCCCCGCCTCCAGCTGGCGCAGGCGTTCCTGCAGCGTCACGCCGGCCTGCTCAAAGCGCGCGGCGAAGGCCAGCAGTTCCTTGCGCAGCTCGCTGTTCTGCAGCTCCAGCCCCTGCAGGCGCAGGGTCTGCCCCAGCGCCAGGCCGATCAAGCCACCGAGCAAGCCAGCGCTGAGCGATTCGTCGGCCAAGGCGCCGAGCACCAAGCCGGCCAGCATGAAGATCCATTGCATGCGTTGTGTTCCCAATTGGTTTGCGACAAATACCGGCGGTCCATGTGCCGCGCGCGAGAGTATAGGGCGGCACCTGCATCCCCTGACAGAGACGAATGGGCGCAGCCGCACAGACCCAACACACATTTATCCGCGCTTATTGCCCGCCACCGGGCAGAAGAGCGTTCACAAACGCGCGGACGTCGGTATCATCGCGCGCCCAACGCTTTCCACATACAGGTGCACTGAGTCATGACCAAGCTGTTGATCGTCGGCGCCGACCTGGATCGCACCGACACCTGGATCAAATACGAACGCACCATGTGCAGCAGCTGCGTGTCCTCGTGCTGCACCATGCCGGTGGAAGTGCGCTTCAACGACCTGCTGCGCCTCGGCCTGGTGCAGGAGTTCGAGCGCGAAGAACCGCGCAAGAACATCGCCAAGCGCCTGCAGAAAGAAGGCATCGTCGAGCGCTTCCACCAGAAGTCGGAAATTTTCACCCTGGTGCGTATGGGCAACAACGACTGCCTGTACCTGGACCGTAAGACGCGCCTGTGCACCGTCTACGACCTGCGCCCGGAAACCTGCCGCAATCACCCGAAGATCGGCCCACGCCCAGGCTTCTGCGCCTACAAACCCAAGTAAGCCGGCAAACAGCAGATAAAAAACGCCCCGACAGTTGCCGGGGCGTTTTTGTTTAGGCGGCGGTTTACTTCTGCGCCAGGTCAGCCGGCCTGGCCGGTGCTGGCACCTTGGGCCTGATCAAGCTGAAGTCGATCAGCGACTTGGGCTGGTAGGGGTCGCCAATCATCAGCGGCCGCTCCTTGAAGTTGGCACTGACCAGGCTCTTGCTCGGGTCCAGCTCGGCCGCTCGCAGGCCAGCCAGGTCGGCCCAGGTGTGGATCAGATTCGAGCTGCTATACGGACGGCTGAGCGCGGCCTGGTAGTCGGCCGGGCTATGGCTGCGCCACTGTTCGGAGGTCCAGAGCATAAACGGGATGGTGTACATCGGCGCCGTCGGCTTGCCCTCGTTGCGGCCCAGCACGTTGCCCTTGGGCGAATCGAACACCGCTTCGCCATGATCCGCCAGGTAGAGCAGGAAGCCGTTGGGCTTGCTTGCCGAAAACTGCTCGATCAGGCTGGAGACCACAAAGTCGTTGTACAGCACGGCATTGTCGTAGCTGTTGTAGGTCGGCAGCTGGTCATCGGTGACCCAGTCCGGCACGCCCTTGCGGTCGGTGAACTGGTCGTATTCCGCCGGGTAGCGGTACTTGTAGCTCATGTGCGTGCCCAGCAAGTGGATGATGACGAACTTGCGCGGCGCGCTGTCGGCCAGGATCTTGCCGAACGGCTTGAGTACGTCGCCGTCGTACTGACGGGCGTTCTGGTTGAGGTTGTTGTTCAGGTAGACCTGCTCATCGGCCTGCTTGGAGAAGGTGGTGAGCATGGTGTTGCGCTTGGTCATGGTCTGCTGGTTGGTGATCCAGTAGGTCTTGTAACCCGCCTGTTTCATCATGTTCATGATCGACGGCGTGGTCAGGTAGGCGTCCGGGTTCTGCTCATCGGCAAAGGTCAGCACCTGCTGCAAGGCCTCGATGGTGTAGGGCCGCGGCGTCACCACGTTGTCGAACACCGCCAGTTGCTCGCGCAATTTATCCAGCTTCGGCGTGGTCACCCGCGGATAGCCGTACAGGCTCATGCGCTGGCGATTGGTCGACTCGCCGATCACCAGCACCAAAGTGCTGGGCTGACCGGCCTGGGCATCCTGCAACTGCTGCAGCGGTGCCACCTTGGCATTGCCATCCAGCAGCAACTGCATGTCGCCCAACTGCTCCAAATACTTGCGATAGCCCACCACCAGCTGCCACGGCACCGCCGGCTCAACCCGCGCTTCAAACTTCTCCAGCGCAACCGGCCAGTTACCGTGCTTGTATACCTGCTTACCCAGCGGGTAGGCCAGCAAAGCGACAAACAGCGCCAGGCTCAGCAGCAACGCCTGGTTGCGGCTAAATTCTAGGGGCCGCACACGCTTCCACAACAGCCAGGCGCCGAGGGTGTAGAGCAGGTACACCGGCACCATCCACCAGGCGAAATACTGGGCAAAGTACTCGCTGCTCTCGGCCATGTTCGATTCGAACATGATGAAAATCACGCTCTGCGAGAACTGCTGACCGTAGATGCAGAAGTAGCCCAGCCCCACCAGGGAGCAGGCCCACAGCAGTAGGCCGATGCTGCCAGCAATCGCCCGCGCCCGCGCCGGAAACAGCAACACCGGAATCAGCCAGAGGGCACTGAGCAGAAACGCCTGGCGAAAACTGGCAAAGCCGGTGGTGCCGGTCAGCTGGATCAGCAGGTGCGTCACCCCGGAGAAATACCAGAAGAACAGGAACAGCCAGCCCAGGCCTGCCCAATCCCAACGCTGCTGCCCACTCATTACCTGCGCCTGCATACCACTCACTCTCCACCAGCCATCGTCGCGTCTGCACCCGTGCAACCTGGTTGCACCACAGGCATAAGCCGCCATTTTGTCCAGCACACTAACGCTGGCTCTGTGAAAACTATGTGAGCCGCCCACCAGTGCGCAGCCCGAACTACGCGCAAAAAAAAGCCCCCGGCCTTGCGGCAGGGGGCTTTTTCAAGCGGGGTAACGGGTTACTTAGTTACCGCTTTTCTTGT
>JAIERF010000340.1 GCA_019747075.1 Pseudomonadaceae bacterium | reverse complement strand
ATCGCCCGTGGCCGCGCCATCATTCCGGCCAACATCAACCACGTCGAGTTGGAGCCGATGATCATCGGCCGCAACTTCCTGGTGAAGATCAACGGCAATATCGGCAACTCGGCCTTGGGCTCTTCCATTGAAGAAGAAGTCGCCAAGCTGACCTGGGGCATTCGTTGGGGCTCGGACACCGTGATGGACCTGTCCACTGGCAAGCACATTCACGAAACCCGCGAGTGGATCATCCGCAACTCGCCGGTGCCGATCGGCACCGTGCCGATCTACCAGGCGCTGGAGAAGGTCAATGGCGTGGCCGAAGACCTGACCTGGGAGCTGTTCCGCGACACCCTGATCGAACAGGCCGAGCAGGGCGTCGACTACTTCACCATCCATGCCGGCGTTTTGCTGCGCTATGTGCCGCTGACCGCCAAGCGCGTCACCGGTATCGTTTCCCGTGGCGGTTCGATCATGGCCAAGTGGTGCCTGGCGCACCATAAAGAGAACTTCCTTTACACCCACTTCGACGAAATCTGCCAGATCATGAAGGCCTACGACGTCAGCTTCTCGCTGGGTGATGGCCTGCGCCCGGGCTCGATTGCCGACGCCAACGATGAAGCCCAGTTTGGTGAACTGGAAACCCTCGGCGAGCTGACCAAGATCGCTTGGAAACACGATGTACAGGTGATGATCGAAGGCCCTGGCCACGTGCCGATGCAGCTGATCAAAGAGAACATGGAGAAGCAGCTGGAATGCTGCGACGAGGCGCCGTTCTACACCCTCGGCCCGCTGACCACCGACATTGCGCCGGGCTACGACCACATCACCAGCGGCATCGGCGCGGCGATGATCGGCTGGTTCGGTTGCGCCATGCTCTGCTACGTGACGCCCAAGGAACACCTGGGCTTGCCGAACAAGGATGACGTGAAGACCGGCATCATTACCTACAAAATCGCCGCCCACGCGGCGGACTTGGCCAAGGGCCATCCGGGCGCGCAGATTCGCGACAACGCCTTGAGCAAGGCGCGCTTCGAGTTCCGCTGGAACGACCAGTTCAACCTGGGCCTGGACCCGGACACCGCGCGCAGCTACCACGACGAAACCCTGCCGAAAGATTCGGGCAAGGTCGCGCATTTCTGCTCCATGTGCGGGCCGAAGTTCTGCTCGATGAAAATCACCCAGGAAGTGCGCGTCTACGCCGAAGAGCAACGCATCGCCGCGCTGGAACTGGATGAAGCCGAGCAGGGCATGCAGGCCAAGGCTGAGGAGTTCAAAGCCCAAGGCAGCGAGCTGTACCACAAGGTCTGAAGTCAGTCGCTAGGGCGGGTTTTGCACTGAGAAAGAAACGGGCCGTGATGGCCCGTTTCTTTGTGGTGGATATGGCCTTCAGAGGCGTGCGCTGGTTGGCGTCGAGTGGCTTGAAAGGACCGTTGAAAGTTGGCAGATATCTACCTGCACTGTTTTTCGCACGGTATGCCATCCCCGTCGCCATCAATATTAGGGTTACCACACTGGGTCAGCTGGTATCGCGCCTCTGCGCAGCTCATCCGGCCACACCATTTGAGCGTGTTGCAGTTGAAACCGCCCGTGGATTCCGCAGGCGAGTCAAATTGAGAGAAGGATGTTTGGCGCTTTTGCTGAGCAGGCTCGGTAGGTTGCGTGTTGATGCGGTTGGCATCACGCCACTCCCATGGTGGTATCTGATCCGAGGTTGGTAGCGCCCATAGCCCTAGTTGATTGTTTTTCGCTTCGGCTTCCAAGACCAATAGCGACTTATCCTTGAGGTGTTTCGGATAAGCCCAGGCTGCTCCAATCCTGAGTTGTTGAGCATTGACGTCGACGCCATCCATTCGAGTGACCCGCGCGACAGTTCGTCCGTAGCTGTCTGTGTATTGCACATCCAGTTTCACCATTTCGCTGGATATGACTTCATGCAATGACTGTTTGGCGTTGCTGCCAAAGGGCTGGCCCATCTCGGGAGCATCAATCTCTGCAAGTCGGACTTTGATCTGTTCATTTTCGTCTGTGAAACAAACGAAGGTATCGCCATCACTCACGTCTATTACTTTGCAATTTCCAGCAAACGCCAGACAGGGAGTAAGTGTAAAAGCAAGAATTAAGAGGCGGATCATGAATATTCCCATACGTTATTTTGAGTAGGGCGAGCGTTCGGTGATTGTACCGTTCACCTGCGTGCTGGTGCGTTGCAATTCCCAGGCAGCGCGTTTCGCCACACGGTGTAAGCTGCGATCAATGGCGCCGGTGATCAGCGTCGGCTGTGGGGCCGGGCTGTGGCGCAGTAGAACAAGTCGATAGGAGTACGCGATGAATCGCGATGACGACGTTGAAGTGGTGGAGCGTGAGGCTTGTTTTCGCGGGTTCTACCAGTTGGATCGCCTGCATTTGCGCCACCGCTTGTTTGCCGGTGGCATGGGCAAGCTGATCAACCGTGAGCTGTTTGTGCGCCACGATGCGGTCTGTGTGCTGCCCTATGATCCGCAGCGCGATTGTGTGGTGCTGATCGAGCAGTTCCGCGTCGGTGCCCTGGATAAAAGCGTCAATCCGTGGCTGATCGAACTGGTGGCCGGTCTGATCGACAAGGACGAGCAACCTGAAGAAGTGGCGCGCCGCGAAGCGGTAGAAGAGGCCGGCCTGGAGTTGGCCGAGCTGTGGCCGCTGACCCAGTACTACCCGTCGCCGGGTGGCTCCGATGAGCGCGTGCATCTATACGTGGGCCGCTGTGACAGCCTCGGTGCTGGCGGGGTGCACGGTCTGGAGGAAGAGGGCGAGGACATTCGCGTGCTGGTCTGGAGCCTCGACGAGGCGCTGGCCGCCCTGGACGACGGACGCATCGACAATGCCGCCAGCATCATCGCCCTGCAGTGGCTGGCGCTTAATCGTGACAAGGTGCGGGAGCGCTGGGCATGACGGCCGTGCGCGAGCGTTACCGGTTGGACCTGATTGAACTGCAGGCCACCTGCGAGGCCAATTACGCGCGCTTGATGCGTCTGTTGCCGGATATGCGCGGGCTGGTTGGCTCGCGCCGCGTGGCCCTGAGTCAGGGTGAGCAGATGCTCGGTGTGCTGGCGCTGGAAGTGACCGAGTCCTGCCCATACACCACCACCTTGCAGGTGCGTCAGGAACTCAGCCTGCCCTGGTTGCCGTTGCCGCATATGGAGGTACGCGTCTATCACGATGCGCGCATGGCCGAAGTGGTCGGCGCCGAGAACGCCCGGCGCTTTCGCAGCATTTACACCTACCCGAACGCGGCCATGCACCAGCCCGACGAGAAAACCCAGCTCAACCTGTTTCTCGGCGAATGGCTCGGGCATTGCCTGGCCTGTGGCCATGAATTGCAACCGGTGCTGTGAAAAAAACCTGGTTTGGCAACGCCAGGGTTAAAAACGGCCTGTATAGGCCCTGCTGATTATCTGTGACATCTGTCAACTTTTGCGGTTTACCCTACGCCGTCTGAGCCGCCATAATCCAGACCATTACGCTCAAGGAGACGGCCTTGCCAAGCGCGCCGCCTGTGGTTGTTGATCTTGCTTCTGACTCTTCGGTCCTGCTGGTGCAGTTGTCCGACAGTCATTTGTTTGCCGATGCAGACGGCAAACTGCTGGGCATGAATACCCACGACAGCTTGCAGCGGGTGATTGAACGGGTGCTCGACGAGCAGCCGCAGGTCGATCTGATCCTGGCCAGCGGTGATCTATCCCAGGACGGCTCCCTGGCCTCCTACCAGCGTTTTCGCCAGCTGCACGAGCAGATTCCGGCGCCGGCGCGCTGGTTTGCCGGCAACCACGACGAGCTGCCCGCGATGCAGGCGGCCTGTGCCGACAGCGATCTGTTGCAGCCGATTATCGACCTGGGCAACTGGCGCATCATCCTGCTGGACACCTCGATTCCCGGCGCCGTGCCCGGCTACTGCTCGGCCGAGCAACTGACGTTGCTTGAGCAGGCGCTGCAGACCGCCGGCGACCGCTATGTGCTGGTGACCTTCCACCATCATCCGGTTTCCATCGGTTGTCGCTGGATGGAGCCGATCGGTATCCGCAACCCCGAGGCGCTGTTTGCCGTCACCGATCGCTATCCGCAGGTGCAGGCCATGCTCTGGGGGCATATCCACCAGGAATTCGACCAACTGCGCAACGGCGTGCGCCTGTTGGCCTCGCCCTCCACCTGCGTGCAGTTCGCGCCGGGCAGCGAAGAGTTTCAGGTCGATCAGGAAGCGCCCGGCTACCGCTGGCTGCGCCTGTATGCCGATGGCCGGCTGGAAACCGCGGTGTCGCGGGTGGTCGGCATCCACTTTGACGTGGACTACAGCATCAAGGGCTATTGAACGCAGCTGCGGCTTGCCGCCCGCGGCCTGCACCTTGTAGCCTCCCGGCCATGACTAGCATTCTTTATATCCACGGCCTCAACAGCTCACCCGCCTCGCGCAAGGCCCAGCAACTGCTGGCGGCCATGCAGCGCATCGGCCTGCAGGCGCAGCTGCGCATGCCGGCCCTGCACCATCACCCGCGCCAGGCCATGGCCCAGCTGGATGAGCTGATCGCCGAGCTGGGCCAGCCGGTGCTGGTCGGCAGTTCCCTCGGCGGCTACTATGCGACCCACCTGGCGGCGCGGCACGGGCTCAAGGCCCTGCTGATCAACCCGGCGGTACTGCCCCATGAGCGCTTCGATGGCTACCTGGGCGAGCAGACCAATCATTACAGCGGCGAAACCTGGCAGTTGACTCACGACCACGTCGAGGCCCTGGCCGAGCTGGCCGTGCCGGCACCGCAAGACCCGGCGCAGGTGCAGGTGTGGTTGCAAACGGCCGACGAAACCCTCGATTACCGTGCTGCGGCCCGCTACTACCAGGCCTGCGCCCTGCGTATCCAGGCCGGCGGCGACCACAGTTTTCAGGGCTTTGCCCGCGCCTTGCCGGCGCTGTTGGCCTTTGCTGGGATCGACTCCCGTGCGTGGCGGCAGCACGATTTTTCTGACCTTTAGACACGATAAGAGACCCCATGGCCCAGCAGAACGCCTATAACGCAGACGCCATCGAAGTCCTCTCCGGCCTGGACCCGGTGCGCAAGCGCCCGGGCATGTACACCGACACCAGCCGGCCCAACCACCTGGCCCAGGAAGTCATCGACAACAGCGTCGACGAAGCCCTGGCCGGTCACGCCCGTTCGGTGCAGGTCATCCTGCATGCCGACAACTCCCTGGAAGTGTCCGATGACGGCCGCGGTATGCCGGTCGACATCCACCCGGAAGAGGGCATTTGCGGCGTCGAGCTGATCCTCACCAAGCTGCACGCCGGTGGCAAGTTCTCCAACAAGAACTACCAGTTCTCCGGTGGTTTGCACGGTGTCGGTATCTCGGTGGTCAACGCCCTGTCGACCCGCGTCGAAGTGCGCGTGCGCCGCGACGGCAACGAGTACCGCATCACCTTCGCCGATGGCTACAAGGCCAGCGACCTGGAAGTGATCGGCACCGTGGGCAAGCGCAACACCGGCACCAGCGTGCACTTCTGGCCGGACGCCAAGTATTTCGACAGCTTCAAGTTCTCCGTCAGCCGCCTCAAGCATGTGCTCAAGGCCAAGGCTGTGCTGTGTCCGGGCCTGTCGGTCAGTTTCGAGGACAAAGCCAGCGGCGAGAAGATCGAGTGGCACTACGAGGACGGCCTGCGCTCCTACCTGGTAGATGCGGTCAGCGAACACCTGCGCCTGCCCGATGAGCCTTTCGTCGGCAGCCTCGCCGGCAATAAAGAAGCGGTGGACTGGGCCCTGCTGTGGCTGCCGGAAGGCGGCGAAAGCGTGCAGGAAAGCTACGTCAACCTGATCCCCACCGCCCAGGGCGGCACCCACGTCAACGGCCTGCGCCAGGGCCTGCTGGATGCCATGCGCGAGTTCTGCGAATTCCGCACCCTGCTGCCGCGCGGGGTCAAGCTGGCCCCGGAAGACGTCTGGGAGCGCATCGCCTTCGTCCTCTCGATGAAGATGCAGGAGCCGCAGTTCTCCGGGCAGACCAAGGAGCGCCTGTCGTCCCGCGAGGCCTCGGCGTTTGTTTCCGGCGTGGTCAAAGATGC
>JAIERF010000164.1 GCA_019747075.1 Pseudomonadaceae bacterium | reverse complement strand
GCGGTGTTGCGTCTGGACCTGATTGATCCGCTGATCAGTGGCAACAAGTGGTTCAAACTTGCGCCTTATCTGGCCTTAGCCGCCGAGTCCGGGGCTGCGGGGTTGATCAGTCTGGGCGGTGCTCATTCCAACCATCTGCATGCACTGGCCGCGGCCGGCCAGCGTTTTGCTTTTCCGGCGGTCGGTTTGCTGCGTGGCGAGCCGCAGGACACGCCGACGGTGTGCGATCTGCAGGCGTGGGGCATGCAATTGCACTGGCTCGGTTATGGAGGCTATCGGGCGCGTAATAAACCGGACTTCTGGACGGTGTGGCAGCAGCGCTACCCGCATCTGCTGGCGGTGGGAGAGGGCGGCAGTGGCCTGCTCGGCGCCCGTGGCTGCATGCCACTGCGTCAACAGGTACTGGCTCAGTTAAGCAACATTGGCTGGGCGGATTACGATGCCTGGTGGCTGGCGGCAGGCACAGGCACTACCGCGGCGGGCCTGGTGTTGGCGGAAGCCGGCGACAAACCGGTGTATGCCGCCTTGGCGGTGCCGGGCGATCACGGTACGGCTGGGCAAATTGCCAGGGTGTTGGCTGAGGCTGGAGTGGCGGATCAGGGCTACCATCTGCTGCAGGCGTGTCGGGGTGGCTTTGCGCGTATGGATGCCGAATTGTTGGCTTTTATGGCGCAGACAGAACAGGCTGGCTCGCTCCCGCTGGAACCGCTGTATACGGCAAAAGCCCTGCTGGCATTGCGTGAGCAGACCGAGGCCGGTTACTTTGCCCGCGGTAGCCGTGTTGTGTTTGTGCATACCGGTGGCTTGCAAGGTCGACGTGCGACTTAGGCGGATGTTGATCAGCCGAGTGGCGTTGCGGTTAATTAATTCAAATGTGCAGCGGCGGAACTGGATATTGCCATGAGTGACCCCTTGAACCCCGAACAGCTGCGCAGCCTGACCCCTCTCAATGTGTTGTCCGAGCAACAGTGGCGCGAGCTGCGCAGTCAGCTGGTACCCCAGCATCTGCTGGCGGGGCAACTGCTGTTCCGTGAGGGTGATCAGGCCCGCCTGACCTATTACCTGCTCTCGGGTGAGCTGTTGCTGGTGTCCGCATCCGGGCAGCAGGAGCATCTGGTCGCTGGTAGCGAGGCCAGTTGCCATCCGCTGTCGCCGAGCTTGCCGCGCCTGCATGAGGTGCGGGCGCTGACCGATGTCAGTTTGCTGGTGCTCGACAGTGCAACCCTGGCGCGGCTGCTGACCTGGCGCTCGGCTTATCACGACCTGCTGCTGGAGTTGGAGCAGGGTGGTGAGGATGTCGAGTGGGTGGCTCGCCTGCTGGAAAATCCGTTGTTTGCCAAGGTGCCGCCGTCCAATGTGCGGGCCATGCTCGGGCGTTTGCAGCGCGTTGAGCTATCCGCTGGCAGCGCAGTGCTGCGCGAGGGCGACGTCGGCGATTGCTGCTTTTTCCTCAAGAGCGGCCGTGCCGAAGTGATCCGTGGTGCCGGCAGTGCCCATCAGGTGCTGGCCGAGCTGGAGGTGGGCGCCTGCTTTGGCGAAGAGGCCCTGCTGGCGGATCAGCCCCGCAATGCCAGCGTGACGTTGCTGGAAGATGGCGTGGTGCTTCGTCTTGATCGCCAGGATTTTTTCGCCTTGCTTAAGGCGCCGGTGGTGGCCGAGGTGTCGTTCGGCGAGGCCACGCGTTTGCTCAGCGCGGGTGCGCAGTGGCTGGATGTGCGCCTACTGCAAGAGTACGAAAGGTCTCATGCGCAGGAGGCGCTGAACATGCCGCTGCACTTGTTGCGCCTGAAGACCCGTTTGCTGGATCAAGGCAAAACCTACCTATGTTATTGCGACAGCGGCAAGCGTAGCGCCAGTGCGGTGTTTCTGTTGTCGCAGCTGGGCTATTCGGCCTATGCGTTGCGCGATGGGCTGGATGCCTTACCGGCGATCCAGCGTGACGCCTTGCTGTGCGAGAGCGGCTCGGGCTACCTGGCCCGCTCCGGCGGGCGTACCGAGCGCAGTCTTTAAGCGTCGGCGCTTGATCCAGGCACTGTTGCTGGCTCTTGCGACCAGGTGTCGGCGACCAGGAACAACCGCTGCACCTCCTGCCAGTCACCTTTGTCATCCGCCTCCAGACGCGCCAGTAGTACCGGCGCGGCCTGCGGTTCGAGTTGGGTCAGCCACTGATTCAATTCAATCAGGCTCCAGCATTCGGCCTGGCTGGCGCGCGCGGGTGCCAGCCAGGCGCTGCGCGGTAACAGCAGCCAGCGTCCGCCTTGCTGTTGCGTGAATGCCGGCCACGCCTGGCGGGTCAGCCAGGCGCCACGCAAGTGCTGCGGATGGGCTCCGCGTGGCGAGTCGCAATGACCGGGCCAGGGGTAGAACAGATAGCCGCCAAGCCAGAGCTCGGCCTGCACCTGCTGGGCTTGCCAGTTACTCAGCGCGGCCAGCGCCTGCGGGCTGCTCGACAGCGGCAGTTGCTGCAGGCGCAGGTGATCGAGCTTGCGACCCAGGCAATCATGGCGGCCTGGGCCTAACCAGTTGGCGCAGGCCTCACCGTCGCTTTGCGCGGGACCCAGATAGAGTTTGATTGCCAGCTCCAGATGATGGTCGCCCTCGGCGTCGCGGATCACCGCGTCCAGTTCGCCAAGGGTGCGCCCCTCTTCACGGATCGCCAGGTTGGCGGCCAGCAGCTCCACCCCCGGCGCGGCATGCAGGGCAAATTGCCATAGCTGTTCGTAATACAGGCCCAGGCGACGGTGGTGCGTGCGGGCTAGCCACTGTTCGAGTGCGCTGCTGTCGTGATCCTGCTGGCGCAGCCAGTCGGCCAGCAGGCCTGGCGTTTGGGCCCAGGTGCTGGCGCTGAGCGGATGACGTTGCGGCCAGGCGGCGTGTTGTAACAAGGGCGCGGCCAGCAGTGTCCAGGCCAAATCGCGCACCGCAGGATGGCGGAGCTGACGGGGGAGTTCGTGTAGCTGGCTGAATGGGTTCATTCGCCGAGCATACCCCCTGACACCCTAAATAGGGCTTTGGTTTGCTGGCGCTGACGGCTTTCGCCCATAATCGGCGCTATTCATCTGTCGTCGAGAGCTCCATGGACCAGTTTCGCAACATCGGCATCATTGGCCGTCTGGGCAGCGCCCAGGTACTCGACACGATTCGCCGGCTGAAGAAATTTCTGCTCGCCCGGCAGCTGCACGTGATTCTCGAAGACAGCATCGCTGAAGTGTTGCCAGGCCATGGCCTGCAAACCTCGTCGCGCAAGTTACTGGGTGAGATCTGCGATCTGGTGATTGTGGTTGGTGGTGACGGCAGTTTGCTCGGCGCTGCGCGGGTGCTGGCGCAGCACAAAGTGCCGGTCTTGGGGATCAATCGCGGCAGCCTTGGTTTTCTCACTGACATCCGCCCCGATGAGCTGGAAGTGAAAGTCGCCGAGGTGCTGGAAGGGCATTACCTGAGCGAGAGCCGCTTTCTGCTTGAGGCGTCGGTGCGTCGTCACGACGAGTCGATTGGTCAGGGGGATGCCCTCAATGACGTGGTGCTGCACCCCGGCAAGTCGACGCGAATGATTGAGTTCGAGTTGTACATCGACGGCCAATTCGTCTGCAGTCAGAAGGCCGATGGCTTGATCGTGGCTACGCCTACGGGGTCGACGGCTTATGCGCTATCGGCCGGCGGGCCGATCATGCACCCGAAGCTGGATGCTATTGTCATCGTGCCCATGTACCCGCACACCTTGTCCAGTCGGCCGATTGTGGTGGACGGCAACAGCGAGTTGAAAGTGGTGGTGTCCAAAGATCTGCAGATCTACCCGCTGGTGTCCTGTGACGGTCAGAACCACTTCACCTGCGCCCCCGGCGACACCATCACCATCCGCAAAAAGCCGCAAAAGCTCTGCCTGATTCACCCGCTGGATCACAATTACTATGAGGCTTGCCGGACCAAACTGGGCTGGGGGAGCCGGCTGGGCGGGGCCGAGTAATGCACCTCGACACGGACCGTGGCTACGACCTGATTGGTGACGTGCATGGCTGTGCCCATAGCCTGGAGCATTTGCTCGACAGCCTGGGCTATCGCCTGCACGCCGGGGTCTGGCGTCATCCGCGGCGGATGGCGCTGTTTCTCGGCGACATCATTGATCGCGGCCCGCGAATTCGTGAGGCCCTGCATCTCGTGCATGCCATGGTCGAGGCCGGGCAAGCCCATTGCCTGATGGGTAATCACGAGTTCAACGCCTTGGGCTGGCATACGCCGAGGGCTGATGTCAGCAACAGTTATGTACGCCCGCATACTGCGCGCCATGGTCGGCAGTTGCAGGAAACCCTGCAGCAGTTCGATGCCTATGCCGATGAGCTGCGCGAGTTTCTCGCCTGGTTTTATGAGCTGCCGTTGTTTCTCGATGCTGGGCGCTTTCGCATGGTCCATGCCTGCTGGGATGAGGCGCGGATTGCGGCGTTACGCCAGCGTTATCCGCAGGGCTGCATCGATCAGGCCTTTGTTCAGGCCGCCGCCGAACCTGGCAGTTTTGCCGCGAGTACCTGCAGTCGTCTGCTTTGCGGTACCGACATGCGTTTGCCCGATGGTCTGACTTTGACCGGCGATGATGGTTACACGCGGGCGCATTTCCGCACCAAATTCTGGGCCACGGCGCCGCACACCTATGGCGATATTGTTTTTCAGCCCGATGCCTTGCCCGAGCACGTGGCGCGCACACCGTTGTCGGCCCAGCAAAAAGACCAGCTCTTGCACTATGGCGAGGACCAGCCGTTGCTGTTTATCGGTCATTACTGGCGTCGTGGCCGGCCGGCACCGATCCGCCCGAATCTGGCGTGCCTGGATTACAGCGCGGTGATGTTTGGCAAGTTGGTGGCCTACCGCCTGGACCAGGAAACCCGCCTGGATCCACAAAAATTCTGTTGGGTCGAGGTCGAGCGGCCGGAGGCTCCACGATGACGGCGATAGCCGCGTTACGTTTATCCCTGGATGTCGATCTGAGTGGTTTTGTCGGCGTGCTGCAGCGCTTGCAGGTGCCCCATCGGGTCAGTGAAGAGGCTGGCGAACAGGTGCTCTGGGTGCCCAGCGAAGAACAGGCCGCCGATGTGCGTGAGCTTTACCGACGCTTCCCTGAGGGCGATCCGCGCCTGCAGGCTTTTGCCCCGACGGGCAGTCAGGGCCGTATGCGTACGGTTTTGGCAGCCAGCAAGATGACGGCGCTGGTGCTGTTGCTGACCTTGCTGGTGGCCTTTGTGACGTTGTTGGGTGACAACCCGGCGACCCTGCATTGGCTGACCTTTGTGGACTTCCGTTTGCAGGGCGATTACCTGGTGTTTATTCCGCCGGCCGACAGTCTGGCGGCCGGGCAGTGGTGGCGGTTGTTCACGCCGATGCTGATTCACTTCGGCATTCTTCACCTGGCCATGAACAGCCTGTGGTACTGGGAGCTTGGCCGGCGCATCGAGGCGCGTCAGGGCGCAGGCTGGTTGCTGGCGCTGACCCTGTTGTTTGCCCTGCTGTCGAATGCGGCGCAGTACCTGTTTGGCGGACCGTCGCTGTTTGGTGGCCTGTCCGGTGTGCTGTATGGCTTGCTGGGCTATTGCTGGATCTTCCAGCGTCTGGCGCCGGCGCCGGCGTATCACCTGCCGCCTGGGGTGCTGGTGATGATGCTGGTCTGGCTAGTGTTGTGTGCCTCGGGGCTGATTACCGCGCTGGGTTTTGGCTCGATTGCCAATGCGGCGCATGTCGGTGGCCTGCTCGCGGGTTGCTTGGCGGGCTTGTTGGGCGGTGCGCTGGCGCGCCGTCATCGTTAAACTGCGCCTTTGTTTTTGGAGACTGCTATGTCGTCCTTCGTTGAAATGATCGAAAACATCACCCCGGACATCTACCAGAGCCTGAAGCTGGCAGTAGAAATCGGCAAATGGCCCGATGGTCGCAAGCTCACCCAGGAGCAGAAAGAGTTGTCCCTGCAGGCGATGATCGCCTGGGAGCTGCAAAACCTGCCGGAAGACCAGCGCACCGG
>JAIERF010000123.1 GCA_019747075.1 Pseudomonadaceae bacterium | reverse complement strand
GACACTTACCTGGCGCGCTACGAGCAGGCCTTGCGCGAGGTGCAGGCCGAGATCAGCTACGAGCAGTTCTTCACCACCCGCCTGGCGCCTTAGGGTTAAGCATCGCTTAAGCACGGACTGCGACACTAATGCCCGTTCGCCGGGCCTGAGCAGGGCGTCGTATTGTGTGGAGTGACTGGCGCAGGATGAATCAATTTCTCAAACGCACGGCGTTGCGTATCGCGGCCGTGAGTATTGCGCTGGCCTCGATCGCCAGCCCCGTGGCCTGGTTTGTAGCCCGCGAAAGCGCGGAAGAAAGCGTGGTATCGCTGGCCATCGAGGAGTCCGCACGGGTATTGCACTACTACCGCGCCGTCGGCCTGGAGAGCGCCGAAGGTCAGCAGAATGCGCGCAAGGCCGCAGATACCATTACCGGCGGCCTGTTTGATATCGCGGAAATCTACGACCCACAGGGCCACAAGGTGGCCGAGTCGATGAGCGAGCAGGGTGCCGTGGTCGAGCCCTTTCTCGCCCCCCACGGCGCGCCGCAATACCAGCAGGCGTCTTATGAAAGTGTCGAGCTGAGTCGTGACTGGGTCCTGCGCGTGTTTGTGCCGCTGCGCGACACGCCGGGCGATAGCCAGGGGGCGATCAGCGGATATTTCGAAGGCGTACGCATCATTCCCGCCTGGCAGCGCGAGCAGATTTTCAACAGTTCACTGACGGTGGCGATGTTGATCGGCCTCGCCTCGCTACTCAGTGGCGCGCTGATTTTCCCGCTGGTGGCGTTTCTGTCCACGGACAACGACCGCAAGGCCCGCGAGGTGCTTGATTCGCATATCTCGATGATGGAGGCCCTGGGGCGGGCAATTGCCAAACGCGACTCCGACACCGGCGCGCACAACTATCGGGTGGCCTGGATTGCCGCGCAGATTGCCGAGCGCATGAGCCTGGCCGGGCGCGAAATGCAGGCGTTGATCGCCGGCAGCTTTCTCCATGACGTCGGCAAGATCGGCATTCCGGATGCCATCCTGCTCAAGCCCGGCAAACTCGACGCCGAGGAAATGGCGGTGATGCGCACCCATGTCGAGCAAGGTGAGCAGATCGTCAAGGGCATGGGCTGGCTCGACGGCGCCCATGCGGTGGTGGCGGGCCATCATGAAAAGTGGGACGGCAGCGGCTACCCGCGGGCATTGAGCGGCGAGCAGATTCCGCTGGCTGCGCGAATTTTTGCTGTGGCCGATGTGTTCGATGCCCTGTGCTCAAAGCGCCCGTACAAGGAGCCGATGGGCTTCGACGCGGCCATGGCGATTCTGGCAAAAGACACCGGCAGTCATTTTGACCCCGCGGTGATGCAGGTCTTTAGCCGCATCGCCAAAACCCTTTATCAGCGTCTCGAACACAGCGACGAAGCCGACTCGCGGCAGTTGCTGGAAGACTGTGTGCGCAAGCATTTTGAGATGTAGACGGGTAACTCATACATAAGACGCTGTAGCCGTTATATGTTGCGTACTTGGCTAGTACCGGTTTCGCCCTTACGGCGAGTTACTTTCTCTTTGCTTGCGCGAAAGAGAAAGTAACCAAAGAGAAAGCGCACCCGGCATCCGGGTTTCGCTGCGCTCAACTTGATTCGCTTCGCTCATCCTCCGGGTCAGCCTTCGGCTGTTACTCCGCTTCGCTGCGTTTCCTCGTTCCGGCACTGTTCCGAGGGTCGTCACGGTGGGCCATCCCTGGCCCATCGTTCCTCATTTGGCATCCCTGCCAAATGCACCTCTGCACAGCACCTCCACTCGGCCTCCTGACGGGACCGGGAAATCGAGGCGCCTGCAAAATTTGTGGGAGCGGCTTTAGCCGCGAAGCTTTTAAAAAACCATAAAAAGCCCAGGCATGCCTGGGCTTGTTTATCTGCCTGGATCAGTCGACGAACAGGTCGGTCATCAGTTTGCCGCTTGGGTCGTAGCGGTAGTGCTCGAAGTCGCTCACGCCGTGTTCGCGCAGCAGTTCTTCGTCGATCAGCAGGCGGCCGCTGATCGTACGCTCGGTGCTGCTGAGGATGGCGTAAGCGGCATCGGCCATGATTGCCGGTAGGCGCGCGGCCTTCATCACGGCCGGGCCGCCGGCTTCAAACTCGATGGCGGCGGTGGCGATCACGGTTTTTGGCCACAGTGAGTTAACGCTGATGCCGTACTTCTTGAACTCCTCGTGCATGCCCAAGGTGAGCATGCTCATGCCGTACTTGGTGGTGGTGTAGGGGCCGTAGTTGGCGAACCATTTGGGGTCGAGGTTTACGGGCGGCGACAGGCTGAGGATGTGCCCGCGGCTTTGCTTCAGGTAAGGCAGTGCCGCCTGGCTGCAGACCATTACCGCGCGGGTGTTGATCTGGAACATCAGGTCGAAGCGCTTGGGCGGCAGGTGCTCGACGCCCATCAGCTTGATTGCGCCAGCGTTGTTGATCACGGCATCGATGCTGCCGAAGTGCTCGAAGGCTTTGGCCATGGCTGCCTTCACCGCGTCTTCGTCGCGCACATCCAGTTGCAGGGCCAGGGCCTGGCCACCGGCAGCTACGACTTCGGCGGCCACCGAGTGAATGGTGCCGGGCAGCTTGGGATGGGCTTCGGCGCTTTTGGCGGCGATGACGATATTGGCGCCATCGCGGGCGGCGCGTAGGGCGATCTCGCGGCCAATGCCGCGGCTGGCACCGGTGATAAACAGGGTTTTGCCTTGCAGGGACATGGGCGTGCTCCGGGCTTTGTAGTTATTCGTCCGCTTTGCTTTTGTAGGGTGGGTTGAGCGTAGCGATACCCACCAAGGGTGTGTGCCGATGGGTATCGCTGCGCTCAACCCATCCTACGTTTCTGCGATTAGGCCGGGCCGGCTTCGATCTCTACCAGCAACTGGCGGTTCTTGACCTGGTCACCCTTGCTGATGCCGATGCGGCGGACGGTGCCGTCGACGCCGGCTTTCATTGGGTGCTCCATCTTCATGGCTTCCAGCACCACCAGCAGTTGCCCTTTGCTCACGCGCTCGCCTTCGCTGACCAGTACGTCAACGATGGCGCCATCCATCGGTGCCTTGACGGCGCCGCTGCTGGCGGCATTCTGCCCACCGGCAGGTTCGTGGGTGACGTCGAGCAGTTCCAGGTTGCCGTAGTGGCCGTACAACCACAGCTGCTCGCCCTGTTGCTGATAGGCGATGCGCCGGCGGATGCCGTCCAGCTCCAGGGTCAGCCAGCGACCATCGCTGGCCAGCAAGGTCAGGCTGACCTGGGTGTCGCCGACCGTGGCCAGCAGGCTCGGCTGACTGCCAGCAACCTGTACATCAAGGTTGACGCGGTGCTTCTGCTCGCCGTGCTTGAGGGTGAATTGCCACGGCGCGCTGCCGGCACTGCGCCAGCCGGCCAGTTCGCGCTGGTGGGCGCGGGCATTGGCCGATTGCTGATAGAGCAGGGCGGCTGCAATGGCCAGCTCGCTGGCCGCCGGGGCTTGTGCCGTCAGGCTCGGGTCGGCATTGAAGTGCTCGGCGATAAATGCGGTGGTGGCGTTGCCGCTGGCGAACTCGGGGTTGGCCAGCAGGTTGGCGAGGAAGCGCTGGTTGCCATTTACGCCCAGCAGCACGCATTCCTCCACAGCGCGCACCAGCTTGCGCCGGGCGTCCTCGCGGGTGGCGCCATAGGCAATGATCTTGGCCAGCATCGGGTCGTAGAACGGGCTGATTTCCTGACCTTCGACCAGACCGTGGTCGATGCGCACGCCGTCGAGTAACTCCGGCTCCCAGCGCAGTACCTGGCCGGTTTGCGGCAGGAAGTTATGGGCGGCGTCTTCGGCGTACAGGCGCACTTCCATGGCGTGGCCGGTTAGGCGAATCTCATCCTGTTTGAGCGGCAGCGGCTGCCCGGCGGCGGCGCGGATCTGCCAGGCCACCAGGTCTTGCCCGGTGATCAGTTCGGTAACCGGGTGCTCCACCTGCAGGCGGGTGTTCATTTCCAGGAAGAAGAATTCGCCGCTCTGATCCAGCAGGAATTCCACGGTGCCGGCACCGACATAGTTGACCGAGGCGGCGGCCTTGACCGCGGCTTCGCCCATGGCTTGGCGCAGTGTTGCGGTCATCACTGGGCAGGGCGCTTCCTCGACCACTTTCTGGTGGCGACGCTGCACCGAGCAGTCGCGCTCACCGAGATAGACGATGTTGCCTAACTGGTCGCCGAACACCTGAATTTCCACATGCCGCGGCTTGATCACTGCGCGTTCGAGAATCAGCTCGCCGGAGCCGAAGGCGTTCTGCGCCTCGGAGCGGGCGGTGCGGATCTGTTCGGCCAGCTCGCTGGCCTCATGCACCAGGCGCATGCCACGGCCACCGCCACCGGCGCTGGCCTTGATCATCAGCGGGTAGCCGATACGACCGGCCTCGCGGATCAGGGTGTCTTCATCTTGCGCCGCGCCTTCGTAGCCGGGAATGCACGGCACGCCGGCTTCGAGCATGGCGATCTTCGACAGGCGCTTGCTGCCCATCAGGTGGATGGCTTCCACGGTCGGGCCGATAAACACGATGCCGGCCGCTTCACAGGCGCGGGCGAAGTCGGCGTTCTCGGAGAGAAAGCCGTAGCCCGGGTGGATCGCATCGGCGCCGGTCTTCTTGGCCGCCGCGATGATGGCGTCGATCACCAGGTACGACTGGTTGACCTGGGCTGGGCCAATGCACACGGCTTCGTCGGCTACGTGCACATGGCGAGCGCCGGCATCGGCCTCGGAATACACAGCCACAGTGCGGTAGCCGAGTTCCTTGGCCGTACGCATCACTCGGCAGGCAATTTCACCGCGGTTGGCGATCAGAATCTTGTTAAAGGCGGGCATCTGGGTGCTCCTGCTGGCGTAGCCCGGATGCAATCCGGGGTGGTCGATTCCCGGATTGCATCCGGGCTACGGTTAGATCGTGTTCGGTCGATGGGTATCGCTGCGCTCAACCCATCCTAGTGTCTGTACTTAGCGGTCTACAGCGCCCACTTTGGTTTGCGTTTTTGCATAAAGGCCATGGTGCCCTCGGTACCTTCACCGCCGGTTACGGCCGCGGCAAATTGCTCGGCTGCGCGGTCCAGCAACGGGCCGAGGGCTTCGCTTTCGGTGGCCAGCAGCAGGGCTTTGGTTTGCGCGTTGGCGTGCGGTGCGCATTGGCGGATTTGCCCGAGCACCTCGTCCAGACGTTGTTCCAGGCTGCTGTCACTGCTTTCGCAGTAATGCACCAGGCCCAGGTGCAGGGCCTCGGCACCGTCGAAACGGGCGGCGGTCAGCGCCAGACGCCGGGCCTGGGTCAGGCCGATGCGCTTGACCACGAACGGGGCGATCTGCGCCGGCAGAATCCCCAGGGTGGTTTCCGGTAGGCCGAACTTGGCGCCTTGATCGGCAAGCGCAATGTCCGACACGCAGGCCAGGCCAAAACCACCGCCCAGCACCGCGCCTTCCAGCACCGCCACGACCACCTGCGGCGCCTGTTGGGCTTGTTCGAGCAGGGCGCCAAAGGCGCGGTTCAGCTCACGGTAAGCTTCGGCGCCAGCGGCGCGGGCACCGGCCATGTCCTTGATGTCGCCACCGGCGCAGAAGTGCCCGCCGGCGCCACGCAGGACGATGGCGCGCACGCTCAGGTCGTTTTGCACGCTGTCGAGGACTGCACGCAGTTCACCGACCATGGCCAGGCTCATGGCGTTGCGGCTGTCCGGGCGATTGAGGGTGACGTGCAGCACGCCGGCCTCAAGGTTGAGCAGCAAGGTTTCGCAGTTCGGTAGTGTGACCATCATGACTTCCTGATCAGGCGTAGGGTGGATCGCGCTTCATCGATCCACCGAGCGGGGCCATGGTGGATGTAAAAAACGACATCCACCCTACGACGTTTCCGTCCCTAAGCTTTCTTCTTACCCGGCAGAATGCCCATCAGTTTGCAGATGATGCCGAGCATGATTTCGTCGGCGCCGCCGCCAATCGAGACCAGGCGCACGTCGCGGTAAGCACGCGACACCGGGTT